>PMKG01000469.1 GCA_003157675.1 Acidobacteriota bacterium | reverse complement strand
CGTTCCACCGGCAGGTAGGTCACCTCGAAGCCGTCCTTCTCGAGGTGCTTGCACGTGTCGAGCACCGCCTTGTGCTCGGTGACGACCGTGACGATGTGATTGCCCTTCTCGCGATACATGAGCGCCGCGCCCTTGATCGCGAGGTTGTCCGACTCGGTGGCGCCGCTCGTGAAGACGATCTCCTTCGCCGTCGCGCCAATCAGATCCGCCACCTGCTTGCGCCCGACCTCGACGGCCTCCTCGGCCTGCCACCCGAACGAGTGGTTCCGGCTGGCCGCGTTGCCGAACCGGTCGGTGAAATACGGCAACATCGCCTCGAGCACGCGCGGATCGACCGGCGTGGTGGCGTGGTTGTCCATGTAAATCGGCAGTTTCAGCATGATGACACTTGACCTAACGGGCGTCCGGGAGGCTCGAGAGCGGCGACGCGTGCGCGGCGACGGCCGGCACCGGGCTCTCCGATGCCATCTCCGACACGCTGCAGGTGGCGAGCGCCGTGACGATGCGTTCCCGGATCTTCCAGAGCGGGTCGCGGACGTTGCAGGTCGCAAACTGCCCGCAACGCTCGTCGTGAGCCGAGCAGGCCGTGACCGTGAGCGGCCCGTCGATGGCCTGGATGACGTCGGCGACCGAAATGGTCTCCGAATCCCGGGACAGGTGATACCCGCCGCGCGTGCCCTGCTGCGACGACAGCAGCCCGCGCCGGGCCAGCCGCTGCAGGACCTTCGCCATCAACTCGACGGGAATCGAATACTGCTCGGCGATCTCGCGGGCGCTCGACGAACCATGGCCCTCGCGCAGCGCGAGGTGCTTCATTGCAATCAGTGCGTAATCGGCTTTTTTCGACAGCCTGAGCATAAACCTCGACCTGCCCCGCGAGACGGCGCGGGGCACATATACGACCTCACAAGTCGTATTTTATGCCTCTGCTGCCAGAAGATCAAATGACCGGGCGCTTCAGTAGCGGGACATCGTGGGGTCGACCTGGTCGATCCACGCCGCGATGCCTCCGTGCAGGTTTCTCGCGCGGAACCCGGCGGCGCGCAGGAGCTCAACCGCGCGAACGCTCCGGATGCCGTAATGGCAGTACACCACCACGTCCCGGGTAGCGTCGATTTCGCCCAGGCGGTCCGGGAGGTTGCCGAACGGGATCAGCACGGAATTCGGGAGTCGATTAATCTTGAATTCCATCGGCTCGCGCACGTCCAGCAGCAGCGGCGCGTCGCGGCAATCGAGCGCGTGCGAGAGTTCCACCGGTGAAATGTCGAAATCCGCGGGCAAAGACGACCGGGCGGCGATCGAGGTGCCGCAGAACTGCTCGTAGTCCTGGAGCTCGCGGATCGTGGGGTGGTCGCCGCACACCGGGCACTCGGGGTCGCGGCGCACGCGGACCTCGCGGAACTTCATGGCGAGCGCGTCGAGGATCAGCAGCCGGCCGGCGAGCGAGTCACCCGCCCCGAGGATCTGCTTGAGCGCCTCGGTCGCCTGGATCGTCCCGATGATGCCTGGCAGCACGCCGAGCACGCCGCCTTCCGCGCAGCTCGGGACGAGCCCGGCCGGCGGCGGCTCCGGGTAGAGGCACCGGTAGCAGGGTCCCCCCGCGGTCGCGAAGATCGACACCTGCCCTTCGAAACGGAAGACGCTCCCGTAGATGTACGGCCGCCGCGTCAGCACGCAGGCGTCGTTCACCAGGTACCGCGTCGGAAAGTTGTCGGTGCCATCGACGATCACGTCGTAGCGCGAGAGCAGATCGAGCGCGTTGGCCGACGAGAGCGCGACCTCGTGCGTCGCGACGCGGACCTCCGGATTGATCGCCATCAGCCGTTCGCGGGCTGAGTCGACCTTCAGCCGGCCGACGTCGTGCGTCATGTGCAGGAGCTGGCGCTGCAGGTTGCTGAAGTCGACGACATCGAAGTCGACGATCCCGATGGTGCCGACGCCGGCCGCCGCGAGGTACATGGCGGCCGGGGACCCGAGGCCGCCGGCGCCCACGCAGAGCACCTTCGCCGCCTTGAAGGCCTGCTGGCCTTCGAGGCCGACCTCGGGCAGCACGAGGTGGCGGCTGTAACGCCGGATCTCGTCGGGCGAGAGACTGGCCGGGCCTGGTCGGCTCTCTTGCACCATGCGAGAAATATTAGCGCGATTTGCCGCACGACGCGCTCATCTGGCGATTTGGCGATCTTGCGAAGTGAAGAACGGGCGGCGTCACGGCCACAGGGTCGCCAGGTTCCCAGATCGCAAGATCCCTAGATCGCAAAATCGCACGATTCAGCGCGGGTCGTCAGACCCGCCGGGAATCAGCCGATGAGGCGAAGCAGATCGTGTGGCGTCTCGGCCACTTCGTCGGCGCCGGCGGCCGAAAGCTCTTCCCTCCCGCTCGGCCCCCACAGCGCCCCGATCGTCCGCATCCCCGCCGCCTTGCCGGCCGCCATGTCGTGGACGGCGTCGCCGACGTAGACGGTCCGCGCGGCATCGAGCCCGGCCTTCGCGGCCGCGTGCAGCAGCGGCTCCGGGTCCGGCTTGTGTCGCTCGGTGTCGTCGTGGAAGACCTCGACCGAGAGGAACTCCGCGAGCCCGTAGCGCCCGTACGTCTCGCGGGCCGCCCACTCCACCTTGCTCGTCACGACACCGAGCGTCAGGCCGCGTGCGCGAAGCCCCTCGAGCATTTCGCGAATCCCTTCGTAGGGGCGGATGAGCAGCGGCAGATGGATTCGCTGGAACGCCCGGTAGGTGTGCAGCATCTCCCGCGAGGTCGACGTCGGGTCGGGTACGCCGGCCGCCTGCGCGTAGTCGAACAGGATGTCGTCGAGCGATCGCCCGAGGTTGCCGATGAGGACGCGGCGTCCCGGGTCGTAGCCCGGGACGTGGGCGAGGAGCGTGTGCTGGTAGCACGCGACGATCAGCGGGATGGTATCGACCAGGGTGCCATCGAGATCGAAGAGAACGGCGTCGACGGAAGTCAGCATGGCGGTAGCATATACTGCGACGGCGATGCGGCCGGACGGCCGCGCGGGAGGCTGCCCGTGAAGATCGTGCCATTCGAGATGGAGCGCATGCAATCCATCTGGGAGAACCAGGTGGAGATCAACCTGTCGGAGAGCGGCGTCCACCCGCTCACGGTCGGCGAGCTGCTCGGTCGGGCCGAAGACCGTGAGCGCCTGCTCGGCCTCGCGCTTGGCTACCCGCAGACCAACGGCACGATCCCGCTCCGCACGGCCATCGCCGCGATGTACCCCGGGGCGACGCCCGACCACGTCCACGTCACCAACGGCGGATCGGAGGCGAACTTCTGCAGCTGCTGGAGCCTCCTCGAGCCCGCCGACGAGGTCGTGATGATGGCGCCCAACTACATGCAGACCTGGGGGATCGCGCAGGCGTTCGCCGGGTCGGTGCGCTCGTGGCCGCTTCGCGAGACGGGCGGCCGCTGGCGCCCGGACATCGAGGCCCTCCGCGCGCTGCTGACGTCGCGCACGAAGCTGCTGCTCATCTGCAACCCGAACAACCCGACGGGCGCCTGCTTCGACGCTGCGACGCTCGACGCGATCTGCCGCGAGGCCGCGCGCCACGGCACGTGGATCATCTCCGACGAGATCTACCGCGGCGCCGAGCTCGCCGGCCTCGAGACGCCGTCGATCTGGGGACGCTACGAGCGGGCGATCGTCACGTGCGGCCTGTCGAAGGCCTACGGCCTGCCGGGCCTCCGCATCGGCTGGATCGTCGGGCCGCCGTCGTTTGTCGCCGGCACCTGGGCGTATCACGACTACACGAGCATCGCCCCCGGCGCCATCAACGATCGGCTGGCCCTTGCCGCGCTCGCGCCGGCCACCCGCGCGCGGATCCTGCAGCGCACCCGTGGCATCCTCAACACCAACTTCGCGGCGCTCACGGCGTGGCTCGCCGCCCGCGCCGACCTGTTCTCCTTCATTCCCCCCGAGGCCGGCGCCATCGTCTACGCCAGGTTCCACCGGCCGATTGGCTCCGGCCGGCTCGTGGAGAGACTCCGGGTCGAGAAGGGCGTGCTCCTCGTGCCGGGCGACCAGTTCGGGATGGACGGGTATCTCAGGATCGGCTTCGGCGGACCGGCGCACGAGTTGTTCGATGGATTGGCACGGCTCGAGTCGCTGCTGCGCACCCTGAGCCCTGAGCCTTGAGCCTATGTTTCGTCCCGACCTCGTCCTGATCGGCTTCGGCAATGTGGCGCGGCGCTTTCTCCGCCTGCTCGACGAGCGCGCAGAGGAGCTTCGGCGCGACCACAGTCTCGAGCCGCGCGTCGTCGCCATCGCCACCGCGCGCCACGGCGTGGCCCGCGACGTGCGCGGCCTCGACATCGCTCGCGCGCTGGACCTCGTGGAACGGGGCGGGTCGCTGGCATCGCTCGACACGACGCCAGACGACAACGGCCCGTCGTCGGCTCCAGTCGCTGGCGTCGACGTGATCCGCCAGGCCGCCTGCGCGGCGGGCAGCACGCGTCCCCTGGTCGTTGTCGAAACGACGGTGCTCGACGTCGCGGCCGGTCAGCCGGCGATCGATCACGTCCGCGCGGCGCTCTCAGAGGGGGCGCACGTCATCACCGCCAACAAGGGGCCGGTGGCCTTCGCTTACGCCGAACTCGAGGCGCTCGCCCGCGCCGCCGGCCGCCGGTTCCTGTTCGAGGGCGCGGTGATGGACGGGATCCCGATCTTCAACCTCGTGCGCGAGACACTGCCCGCCGTGCATATCTCCGGCTTCTCGGGCGTCGTCAACAGCACGACCAACTTCATCATCACGGCGATGGAGGGGGGACAGGCGTTCGCCGAAGCGCTGGCCGAAATGCAGGCGGCCGGCATCGCGGAGGCCGACGCCTCGCTCGACGTTGACGGATGGGACGCGGCGGCCAAGGCGGCCGCGCTCGCCAACGTGCTGCTGGGCGCGACCATTACGCCGCGCGAGGTCGATCGGACCGGCATCGGCCGCCTCACGGCCGAGATCGTCCAGGAGGCCGTGGCCCGCGGCAGGCGGGTGAAGCTGGTGGCGCGCGGCAAGCGGCGCGAGGCAGGCGTGAGCGTCCGGGTGGGCGTCGAGGAGGTGCCGGCCGATCACCTGTTCGCCACGCTCGTGGGCCAGCAGAACGCGCTCGTCCTCGAGACCGACCTGCTCGGCGAGTTCTCGGTCGTGCAGCTCGGCGGAGGACTGACGCAGACGGCTTACGCGCTGGTCGCGGACCTGGTGGCCCTCGCGCGGCGCGGCTGATTGCTCAGAGGTTCCCGATCGCCTCGCGAAGCGCCTTCTCGTCGAAGCCGCGCACGATCCGGTGGTCGATGACCGTCACCGGGATCGTCATCAGGCCGAGCGCGACCAGTTCGGCGAACGCGGCCGGGTCCTCGTCGACGTCCTTCACCGTGAACTCCCGCCCGGCTCGTGAAAGAAACTCCTTCACCTTCGTGCAGGCGTGTCAATGTGATCCCGAGTAGACCGCGATCGCCAAGCGTGCCTCCTCATGGTGTCGGAACGCGATCCATTGTACGATTCCAAACGTCATGGAAATACCCGACATCAGACGCCAGTTGCGGCACGCGCTCGAACAAGCCAAGAAGGACTCGGCGGAACGGCGCGCGCGGGCCGACCTGGCGGCGACCGCCTACCAGGCGTTTCTCCGCGACGTCGCGACGCCCGTCTTCCGGATGTTCGCCAACGTGGCCAAGGCCGAGGGGCACGCCTTCGCGATCTTCACGCCGGAGGGCGCCGTGCGGCTCGCCTCCGAGCGGCACGCCGACGATTTCATGGAGGTCTGGCTCGACGCCTCGCTCGATCCGCCGCAGGTCGCGACGCGGGTGAGCCGGCAGCGCGGGCGCGATCTGACGATGAAGGAGGGACTGCTGAGGGCGGAGGCGCCGATCAACGGTCTCACCGACGAAGACGTGTTCGCGTTCCTGCTGGCGAACATCGGCCCGCTCGTCGAGCGCTGAGGTTCAGGCAACCCTGAAGGGTCGCCCTACACACGGTCCTGCCTGAGCCTTGAGCCTCTTCTACGCGCGACGTTCGACGAACGACGTGTCCACCCCGTCGCGTTTCAGTACGGCCAGGAACCCCTGCCGGTCGGCCGCCTTCCGATACGCGTCCTTCACGTCGACGATCCCGTTCTGCACGAAGGCGGCGAGGGCGTCGTTGAGCGGCACCATCCCGAGCTTGCGGCCGCTGTCGATCGCCGCCGGCAACTGGCTGACCCGACCCTCGGCGATCAGGGTGGCGATGGCGGGGGTGTTCAGCAGCACCTCGCGCGCGGCAACGCGGCCGCCGCCGGTCTTCCGCACGAGCACCTGCGACACGACGCCGCGAAGCCCCTCGGCGAGCATCAGCTGGACGCGGTCGCGACGGCCCGCCGGGTACTGGTCGAGGATCCGGCCGATCGCCTCGGTGGCCGTGTGCGCCGGCACGGCGCCGATCACGAGCCGGCCCGCCTCCATCGCGTCGAGCGCGAGGGCCACGACGTCCGGCGACCGGAGGTCCTCGATGACGAGCACGTCGGGGTTCTCGCGCAGCGCTGCGCTCACCGCGGCCGCGACCTCGCCGGCGTCGCCGCGCACTTCGCGCTGGCTGACCAGGCAGCCGCGGCTCTCGTGGGCGCATCCCACCTGGCTCTCGATCGTGACCACGTAGTCGCTGCGCGTGCGGTTGATGAGGTCGACGAACGCCGAGATGAGCGTCGACTTGCCGCTCGACCGCGGGCCGGCGACGAGGATGAGCCCTTCGGGCTCGGCGCAGAGCGACTGGAGCTCGCGCGACAGCCCGAGCTGTTCGACCGTCGCGGGCCGCGACGAGATCAGGCGGAACATCCCGCCCGGGCCGCGGTGGTCGCGGAAACTCTGGCAGCGGAACCGCCCGACGTTCGGGACGTCGGACATCCACTCGGTGTCGAGCCCCTTCTCGAGCGCTTCGCGCGTCCTTTCCGGCGCCAGGTCGAGCAGGAGCGATTCGACCTCGGGCGCCGTCAGCACCGGCTCCCCGTCGAACGCCGAGATCTCGCCGTCGAGGCGGATTGAAGGCCGAAGCCCGGACATCAGGTACAGCGTGTTCGCGCCCCGCGCGGTGGCCAGCCGGAGCAGACGCTCGAGGCCGGCGATCTGCGCCGACGGCGCGGGCTGCGACGCGGCTTCGGCGCGGATGGGGCTGCGGGCCAGCGGCAGAATCACGGCCGGGACGGATTCGGTCGGGGCCGTTGCCCGGTGGTCCCCGGCCGCGTGCGGGAACGACGACTCGGGCGCCGCGACCGGGCGCGACGCGGCAAAGCCAGCCAGCGAAGGCGAAGGCAGTACGGGCGTCGGCGACACGGGCCCGGGCCGCGGGGAGGTGGACGGCGGCGGCGCAGTGGGGCCGCGCCGCGCGCCGGGCTCTTCGAGCTCGAGCGGCACTTCGACTTCGGTCGTCGGTGCGACGGCGGGAGGCTGCGAGACTGTCGGAACAGGCGGCGCAGGCGGCGCGGCCGTGCGGGCCTCGCCAGGCCCCGCCGCCCGATGGCGCCGGATTTCGATCCAGATGTCGTTGCCACCCCGGGCCGCCACCACGGTGAACCGCTCTCCGCCGGCCACGGGAGACTTCGGCAGGTCGTGCTCGATCGCCCCCAGCTCGTCGAGGGCGCGGCGGTGGTCGGCCGGCAGCAGCTGCCCCAGCATCCCGGCGACAGCCTCGAAGGTGAGCGGACGCGAGGATAGCTCGACGGGCCCCGAAGGCGCCACCACGTACGGCTTCTCGCCGACGTGCATCACGAGTGCGTCGCCATCTGCCCGGACGATGGCGGTCAACAGCGAGTTGACCACGTGCGTGGCTCTCCTTGCGCCACAGGCGAGGGGCGCGAGATCACACGCGCCTCCCAGAGTCAGTGTCGGCCGGAGGCCCGAAAGTCTTTAACTTCATAGAGGCGAACCAGTTCCACGAGCTTGTAGCCCCTGGTCTGGTAGGACGCGACGATCCGCTCGGTCCTCATGTACTGGAGCATTGCCTCGTCGGCGTAGTCGGGCGGGCCGATGTCGGCATCGGCAGCCACGCGCGCCTCGAGGCCCGAGAGCGTCAGGCGCGGCGTCTCGATGGTCCGTGTTCGCGGGAGGATGCCCAGCCACCGGGCGGGAACCCGGCGAGACTCGGTGGCGAAGGTCACGAAGATCTCGTTCTCCACCAGGACGTAGCCGGCGCCCGACCGGCTGGCCGGCGCGTCCTCGACGCGCAGCCGCGCGATCTCCTCGACCCGCTCGAGCCACCCGAGCAGCTGGATCGTGAAGTCGCCGTCGCCGGACCAGCCCTCGCGCTCAACCGGCATGTCGGCCCTCCAAGACCAGGGCCACGACGTCCGACGGAGCATCCGCGAACACCTCGCCGCCGCCGAACTTGCTCCGGTCCAGGGCAGCGAAGCCGAAGCCGTATCGCACGAGGCACGCGCGCGCGCCGGCGGCCCGCGCGGTCAGGAAGTCGATCGTGGAGTCGCCGACCATCAGGGTGTCTCGCGCCTCGACGCCCGCCTCGGCCATCAGGTGCCGCAGGCCGTCAGGGTCCGGCTTCCGTCGGTACGGGCCGTCGCCGCCGACTACCTGGCGGAAGCTCGGCGCGAGGCCCAAAAGCGACAGGATCTTCGTGGCCGCGCCCGCCGGCTTGTTGGTCAGCACGGCCAGCGGCACGACGGCTGCCAGGGCGCGGACCATCTCCGGCACGCCCGAATACGGCCGCGTCGTCCCGGGCAGGAGCGAGTCGTAGATCTCGAGGAACCGCGCCATCGCCTCGCGCGGGTCCCCGCTCGCGCCGGAGGCTTCGAACGCGCGGGCGATGAGCAGCGCCGCCCCTTCGCCCACCATCCCGACCACCCGGCCGGTCTCGAGATACCGTCCTCCCCGTTCCCCGACCAGCCGGTTCACCGCCACGGCGAGGTCGGCGATCGAGTCGATGAGCGTGCCGTCCAGGTCGAAGACGACGAAGGACGGCCGGCCCGCGGCGGACGGTGTCGCGTTCACGCGCTACTCGCCCATGTAGGTGGCGAACGAGGTGGGCGTCTCCCACACGCGGACCTTGACGACGTGGAACCCCTGTTCCTTCGCGTGCGTGAAGATGAGGCGCGCGATCAGTTCGACCGTCGGGTTCGAGTCGACCAGGTAGACCGGCTCGCCGAGCGCCAGGAGCGGCGCCACCAGCGGGTCGTCGCGGCGCAGGATCATCTTGTGATCGAACTCGCCGTCAATCCACCCCTTGACGATCCGCTTGATGTCGCTGAAATCGCACACCATGTTGCGCGTGTCGAGCGACTCGGTCCGGACCTCGATCTCGGCAACGGCGTTGTGCCCATGCGGGTGCTTGCAGATCCCGCCGTAGTCGAGAAGGCGGTGGCCGTAACAGAAATCGATCCGCTTGGTGACGGAGTACATGCTGCGATTGTACAGTAGGACATTCACGGCGGCTCAAGGCTCAAGGCTCAAGACTCAAGACTCAAGACTCAGAACTCAGGGCGGTTCCCATGGCCGACGTGGCGGTGCTGCTTTCCGGCGGGCTCGACAGCGCGGTGCTCGCGGCGCGGACCGCCAGGTCCGCCCTCGTGCAGCCGATCTACGTGAGCGCGGGCCTCGCGTGGGAGGCCGAGGAGGTGGCGCTCCTCGGGCGCCTGCTCGCGTCGCCCGCCTACGCGTCGAACGTCCTGCCGCTCGCCCGGATCCTGGTCGACGCGTCCGATCTCTACCCCGAGACGCACTGGGCGCGGCGCGGAGAGCCGCCCGCCTACGATACGCCGGACGAGGACGTGTACCTGCCCGGACGCAATGTCCTGCTGCTCTCGAAGGCCGGCGTGCTCTGCGCGCTGCGGGGGATCCACCGGCTGGCGATCGGCCCGCTCGCCGGCAACCCGTTTCCCGACGCGACGCCGGAGTTCTTCGCGTCGATGGCGGGGGCGCTATCGCTCGGCCTCGATCACGGGTTGACGATCGAGACGCCGTTCGCCTCCATGCACAAGGAGGACGTCATCAGGCTGGGCGCGTCGCTCGGCGTGAGGTTCGATCTGACGATGTCGTGCATGAAGCCGTCGAGGGGACGGCATTGCGGGCTGTGCAGCAAGTGCCGGGAGCGGAGGGACGGCTTCGAGGCGGCGGGGGTTGAGGATCCGACGGAGTACCTCGCCCCGTCGCCGCGATTGAGCCGGCCGTGAAGGGGACGGCCGACATCTGGCGATCTTGCGATGTGGCGCTCTTGCGATCTGAAGCACGGGTGGCGCCAGTAGCCGTACTTCGCACGATCGCGCGATCGCGAGATCGCAAGATGCGAGTTAGAGCGTCCTGATCACGATCGACCCTCCGTTGCTGCGCAGGCGCAGCAGCTTCCCGCCGCTGCCCAGTTGGCGCTTCATCTCGCCACGGGACGCGCCTTGCTTGCCGGAGCCGGTCGGCTCGCCGAATCCGCGGACGCGCACCGTGCCGTCACCCGTCTCCGCGTCGAGCACGGCGCCGAACGACGCGGGCAGCTCCAGCCTCACGCCGCCGTCGCCGGTGCGGACTTCCCAGTCGTCGGTCATCGCGCTGCCGTCGGCGGCCCGCACCTCGACCGACCCGTCGCCGGTCCGCACCTTCACCGCCTGGAGCCGGCCCGACACCCGCGCTCCGCCGTCGCCGCTGTCGAGGTCGAGCGCGCCCGACATGTTGTCGAACCGCATCGACCCGTCGCCGGTGTGCGCGCGGACCGCCCCGGCGAGGTCGATCCCCGTGAGGCTGCCGTCGCCGCTGCGCAGGTCGATCTTCCCGTCGACGCGCTCGATCCGGATCGAGCCGTCCTCGCTGCGCACGATCAGGTTGCAGTGCGCCGGCACGGTGGCGACGATGCGGGCGGAGGGCGAGACGCGGAAGCCGAGCGACGCCTGCGGGCCGTCGGGCTTGCGGACCTCGATCGTGATGGTGTTGCCGGACTGCTCGGCCGTGACCCGGATGGCCTCGGCCTGCGTCTTGTCCGACGACCGCTTCTCGATCTCGACGAGCACTTCGGGCCGGTCCCACGACCGCACCACCACCGACCCGTCGAACGTCGTCAGCGACAGGTCGGGGGTGCCGGTGACCTGGAACCGCTTGTCCTCGTGAGCGGAATACGGGCCCGCGTCGACCGTAATCTCGCAGGCTGACCCGACGAGCGCGGCGGCCGCGACGACGGCCAGAGACACCGACCAGCGAAGCGCTTGATGGATCACCACACGTCCCCCTTGCTGGCGTTAGACGGCCCGGCTCGGCCAAAGGTTCAACCCGGGCCGCGCGAGCGGCTACAATACGCGCCATGACCACCACGACCGCCCTCGTCATTGCCTCCGTGGTCGCCCTCCTGGCCGTCGTCCTGCTTGTCGCCATCATCGTGCGGAAGGGGAAGCCGTTCACGACCGGCGACGTGTTCAGGGCCAGCCGGTGGAGCCGCGGAAACCGCCTGTTCCCGACCCAGGTGATGGTCTCGCCGACCTCGGTGGTGCACTACACGCCGCAGTGGGTCGGACGGCTCGAGCACACGATCCACATCGCCCACGTCGCGTCAGTCCGGATCGACACGAAGCTGTTCTTCTCGGACATCTTCATCGAGACCAGCGGCGGCGTGAGCCCGATCAGCTGCTACGGCCACCACAAAAAGGACGCCGTGCGCATCAAGGCGCTGATTGACCGGTACCAGTCCGACTACTTCAGGCCGGCGGCGCCCGATACCCGGCCGAGGGTGCCGACGCTGGGCTAGCGAGGCGGGCCTCAGACCGCCGAGCTTGCCCGCCTCGCTAGCCCGGAAACGCTGTTGACTGGCCCCGCGAGTGCGCGGGGCTCTAGACGTCTTGAAGGGCACGAGTGACCTCGATAGAACTTGACTCATTCGCAACGACTTTCGCCCTTCAAGACGTCTGAGCTCGCGTCAGGATGGCCGGCCGGGGGGGCCCGGCGGAACGGGATCGGGGCGGGACTGTCGAGCCGCCCGGCCCGAACCGATAGACAAATAGCCGGGCGTTTCCGGCCATCCGGACCTGACGTGAGCGACCAGCTGACCTCCCTGCCTTCGCGACTCGCTAGCGAGCCCGCCCCGCGCACGACGCCGGGTGGCGCCGATCTGCAGGCGCGCTTCCGCACGCTCGTGCAATCGCCGCTGCGCGCCGGCATCCTCCGGTACCTGTTCTCGCGCGAGCCCGAGCCATTCGACGTCGACTCGCTGATGGGCGTCTTCGGACGGATGCGCCTCGACGTGGACAACTGCGTGGCAGAGCTGGCGGGGTTTGGACTGGCCCGGCGGCTGCCCGGCACGCCGCCCAAATACACGGCCTGCCGGCCCGAGTCCAGCGCCGTCGTCGGGCTGCTGGCGGACTTCCTGGATCGCCGTGCGACGGTCAGCATGGAGGACCAGTCGCCGTCGGTGCAGCGCTTCCGGGAGATGATCGGCCGCGACGAGAAGATGATGGTCGTCTTCGAGTGGATCCGGACGGCAGCCAAGTCGGACATCTCGGTGCTCATTCTCGGGCCGACCGGGTCGGGCAAGGAAGTCGTGGCCCGGATGATCCACGAGCTGAGCCGCCGCGGGGACAGCAAATTCCAGGCGGTCAACTGCGCCGCGCTGCCCGACACGCTGTTCGAATCCGAGATCTTCGGCCACGAGAAGGGCGCCTACACCGGGGCGCACGATCGGAAGCCGGGCCGGCTCGAGCTGGCCAACCACGGCACGCTGTTTCTCGACGAGATCGGCGACATGTCGCTCGTGGCGCAGGCCAAACTGCTGCGCGTCCTCGAAGAACGGCGATTCGAGCGCCTGGGCGGCAACCGGTCGATCGAGGTGGACTTCCGGCTGATCTCGGCGACCAACCGGCCGCTCGAGCAGTTCGTGCGGGAGAGCCGGTTCCGCGAAGATCTCTACTACCGCGTCAACGCCTTCTCGATCCGCCTGCCGTCGCTCAAGGAACGTCAGGTGGACATCCCGGTGCTGGCGCAGCGGTTCCTGGCACGGTACTGCGCGGCCAACGGCCTGCCGATCGACAGCAAGGTCTTCGCGCGGGAGGCCCTGGACCAGTTGATGGTCTACCCGTGGCCCGGCAACATCCGGGAGCTCGAGAGCACCGTGTCGAGGGCCGCGCTGTCGGCGCCGGGGCGCGCCATCCGCGCGTCGGACATCGACTTCCTCCACCAGTCGGCGATGCCGGCCGAACCCGTGCAGGAGCGCCTTCCGTCGCTGCGCGAGACCGAGCGCACGCACATCGCCAAGGTCCTCGAGGCCGTCGGCTGGAACAAGAAGGAAGCGGCCCAGATCCTCGACATCAGCCGCGGAACGCTCTACCGCAAAATCGACGAGTACGACCTCGCCCCCGCCAGATCCTCGTTGCATCAAATAGACACACTCTAGCGGGCCCGTCGGGTTTGCCGCTAATTTTTACCCGCCTTATCGCTATTTCCAGTGATCGCATATTGAGACATCGGGGCACGGCCGCTAAGTCATTGGCCCTGTTACGCTTAGTCGGACAATTCTGTCACTTGTGTTTCATTGTGGAACAACGCGGGGCGCCACCGGAGGCCGACATCCGCGCGCTTAATGCAGCTAAACTCAAGTGATACAAGTGGTTAACATGTTTTCCTGTTCGGCGTGTCGCTACGGCAGTGCTTTTGCGATAGAGCCCGGCAGTGACACCGTCTTCCACGCGTCTGATCGCTCACGTTCGGCCACCCCGCCTCGCGGTCTTCGACCTGCTGCGGGGCATCGGCGCCACGATCGTCTCCTGGAAGCGACCGGCCGTTTCCTTCGTGCTCTCTCCCGGCGTCACGTATCCGGCGGCGCTCTCTGCCACCGCCTGGGCCTCGGTACTGGCGCTGCGCGGCTCCGCGTCCTGGAGCGCCCTGCTCGCCCTGGTGGCCGCCGTCGCGTGGTGGACGGGGCACCGGCGCAGTCAGGCGCTGGCCCGGACCGCCGCCGAGCAGCGGCAGTTGTCCGGCCTGAACATGGCCACCATCGAGGCACTCGCCTCGGCGATCGACGCCAAGGACAAGACTTCGGCCGCGCACATCCGCCACGTGCAGAAATTGGCGCGGGCCCTGGCGCGGGAGATTCAACTCGATGAGGACGAGGTCGAGGCCATCGCCACCGCCGCCCTCCTGCACGACGTGGGCAAGCTGGCCGTGCCCGAGCACATCCTGTCGAAGCCCGGGCCGCTCACCGACGAGGAGTTCGAGCGGATCAAGATCCATCCGCAGGTGGGGTTCGAGATCATCGAGCACGTGCCGTTCCCGTGCCCGGTCGCCCCACTGGTCCTCTGCCACCACGAACGTTGGGACGGCTCGGGCTACCCGCTGGGCCTCCGCGCCGACGACATTCCGCTGGGGGCCCGGGTGCTCGCCGTGGCCGACTACTTCGACTCGGTGATGCGCGACCGCCCCTACAACAAGGGGGTGTCGAGCGAGCTGGCGGCGCTGTCGCTGCGGGAGGAGTCGGGCCGGGCGTTCGATCCGCATCTCGTGTCGGTCTTCCTCGGCCTGCTGGCGACGCGGCCGCTCGCGGGCGTCGTCGCGGCCGGGGCCGGCTCGCGCGAGCACCAGGAGCTCGTGCGATTGTCCCGCCCGTCCCACAACGGCGAGAGGACAGCGTTCGAGAACATCGCCAAGGCCCACCAGGAAATCTACTCCTTGTACGAGATCGCACAAGCGATCGGCTCGAGCCTGGGCCTGGCCGACACGATGTCGCTCATCGCCGGCAAGCTGACCACGCTCATCCCGTTCTCGAGCTGCGCCCTCTTCATCGGCGACGACGACGGGACGGCTCGGTGCCGGTTCGCGTCGGGGGTCCGGGAGGACGACCTCCGGCAGATGATCCTCGACGAGGGCAGCGGCCTCGTCGGGTGGGTCATCCGCAACCGGAGGTCGCTCGTCAACGGCAAGCCGGCGGCCGACTTCGAGGCGTGCGCGCTTCCGGCGGCCGGGACCGACCTGCAGTCGGCGCTGGTCTGCCCGCTGATTTCAGGCGACCGGATCGTGGGCGCGCTGGCGCTCTATCACGCCGTCGCGGGCTTCTACACGGAGGAGCATCGCCGCCTGCTCGATCAGATTTCCGATCAGACGGCAGCGGCCATCTCCAACTCGATCGTGTTCGAGCGGACGCGCGACGACTCGCTCCGCGACGCGCTGACGGGGCTTCCGAACACGCGCTACATCTTCACGCACCTGACGCGCGAGCTCGCGCGGGCCCAGCGGCTTGGCGCCGAGGTCGCCGTCCTCGTGCTCGACCTCGACGAGTTCAAGCAAATCAACGACACGTTCGGTCACCAGGCCGGCGACCGGGCGCTGCAGGCCGTGGCGCGCATGCTGCGCGACACGGTGCGCCACTACGACGTCTGCGCCCGGTACGCGGGCGACGAGTTCATCATCGTTCTGCCCGGGTGCGGGATCCAGGAGGCCGAGGCCAAGCGCGTGGAGCTTCAGCAGGCCGTGAGCGACATCGCCCTCGAGGTGGTCGCCGGCCGGATGCTGCACGTCAGCATGAGCGCGGGCGCCGCCGTGTTCCCGTCCGACGGCGAGACGTACGAGATCCTGCTTGCGGCAGCCGACAGCCGGATGTACCGCGACAAGAAGACGCGCAAGCCGGCTCTGGCTGCGGCCGTCGCCGCCGTCCCCGTCATCGCCGGCCAGTTCCCCGGCCGGGCGTCCACCCTGCGCGCCATCCACAGCGTGACACCGGTCGGCTAGGCAACCGGCGTAAGACGTAAACCTGCGACCGTCAGATCCCAGCCGTGTGGAATCCCGCGTCCACGAAGAGAATCTCGCCAGTCACCCCGCGGCTCTCGGCGCCGATGAGGAACATGGCGGCGGCGGCGACTTCCTCGGCCGCGATGTTCCGCCTGAGCGGCGCCCGGTCGCGGTAGATGCCCAGGATGTCGCCGAACCCCGCGATGCCCGTGGCGGCGAGCGTGCGGATCGGCCCGGCCGAGATGGCGTTGACGCGGATGTTGTCGGGTCCGAGGTCGTGCGCCAGGTAGCGGACGCTTGCCTCGAGCGCGGCCTTGGCGACGCCCATCACGTTGTAGTTGGGGAACACGCGCTGGCTGCCGAGATAGGTCAGCGTCACGATGCTGCCGCCGCCGCGCCGCACCATCAGCGGATGGGCGCGGCGGGCCATGGCGACGAGCGAATACGCGCTGACGTCGAGAGCGATCCGAAACCCGTCGCGCGAGGTCCGGACGAACCGGTCGGCGAGCTCGGCCTTCGGCGCGAACGCGGCGCCGTGCACGACGAAGTCGAGACCGCCGAACTCGCGGTCGATCGTCTCGAACAGTTCGTCGAGGGCCTGGTCATGGGCGACGTCGCAGGGCAGCACCAGCGGATCGCGGGTCAGCGCGGCCAGTTCCTCGACGTTCTCCCGGAGGCGGTCGTCCTGGTAGGTCAGCGCGAGCCGCGCCCCGGCCTGAGAGGCGGCCTGCGCGATGGCCCACGCGATCGACCGCCTGTTCGCGATGCCGACGACGACGCCGAATTGGCCGGAGAGATCGCTCATCCTGGTTTCGGTCAGCCGCCGCGCTTACTTCGAGTGTTTCTTGCCGTGCCGGGCCGGCTGGGGGCCCCGGCTATGCCGGGGCATCTCGTTCCGGCCGGCCCCGGTTCGGGTTCCGGCCTGGCGCCCGAAGACCGGGCCGCGCGAGACGGCGCCGGCGTGGCCGCCGCGCCCGCCGACGGGTCTGGGCCCCGCGCCGCGCCCCATCGGGCCGCGGAACTTGCCGGGTCGGCCCTGGGGCTGGTGCATCGTGAACTCGGGAATCGGGCGCACGACCGGCTGGCTCTCGGACCGGGGCAGCGTCGCGCGGATCAGCCGGCGGTGCACGCGGCCGCCTTCCGACTGGTCCGACTCGACCGGCTCCGCCGAACCGCTGGCCGCGAGGGCCGGGTCTTCACCCAGCGGCTCGCGGGGCTCGGAAACCTCCGCTGCGGCGTCGGCGACGTCCGGCGCCAGGCCGGTCGATTCGGCCGGCGGCTCGACGGGCTGGGCCTCATCACGCGGCGCCGCCACCACGTGCGGGACGGCCATCGCCGGGTCCGACGTCACGGCCGCGAGAACCTCTTTGTACGCCGCCGAGACGGAGTCCTTCTTCCGCCTGAGCGTCGGCATCCTTCCGTGCTTGAACTCGTGCTCGGTGTCGCACGTCGCGCACCGCGTCTGCTTGACGTCATCCTCGACCATCGCGACGATGGCGTGGTTGGTGAGGCGGCGTTCGCGCGGACAATAGTCGTCTACGATGTCACCGAGCCTAGGCCGGCGCTGTTGCATGAGAGCCCCCGAAGAACTCGCTGGCGGGATTGGACGATCACTACGTTTGTTGTCGAGCCCCGCCCCGTCGCCGGGCCGTAACGCGGGCCAGACGGACGTGCGTGGCGATGATGAACGAAGCCGGATCCAGGAGCCGGCCGGGTGCCGAGTCGAGCGCCCGCCTCCCCTATAACCGCGGGTGAGAAACCCCGGAGAGAGCGTCCGGACCACACGGGGAGGTAAGGATACTTTACACGATTTCGTTCCCGCGCGGTAGGGACAGGTGCCTTGGCGCGGTCAGGCCTTCTCGGCCATCGACGGCGGGGCGGCCACCTCGGCGCGCCACTGCCTCCAGCGCGCGACCGTCGCGTTCTTCCCCATCGCCAGGCCGAACATCGCCAGGCTGAAGACGACAAACGCCGCGACCATCGTCGGGAACGGCAGCCTCCGGTGGAGCGGCTGGCTGAGCACCCCGTACACCAGCTCGACGTGCACCCAGTAAACGAACAGCGACGCCTGCCCGAAGCGCACCATCGGCGATGCCCATGGCCACGCCGCGCCCAACAGGCGCGGGCGGCGCTCGTAGAAATACAGGACCGACAGCATCGAAGTCGCGACGCCGATGCGCAGCAGGAAGAACATCGGGGAGCTGGTCCAGAACTGCGAGTCGGCGTACACCGACGGCAGGTACGACCCGGCGTAACAGGCGGCGGCGAACAGCAGGGCTCCGGGGGCCATCCACGCGTGCAGCCGGCGGGCGGCGTCCTCGTCTCGCCCCCGGTCGATGACGACCCCGACCAGGGCGCCGGCGAGCACGAACCCTCCCCACGGGAAGAAAGTGAAGTTGTTCCGGCCGGGCATCGGGCGCAGGTACCACTGCACGACCGGCGGCAGCGCGCCGATCCACGACGCGGTCCGGACGAGCGGCGTGACGAGCCCGACGGCCAGCGCGGCGCCGCCGAGGACGAGCAGCCGACGCCGGGTGCGCCCCGCCGCCTGCCACAGCATGGTTGCCGCGACAATCGACGGCCCCATGATGTTGAGGATGTCGACCTTGAACACACCGGCCAGCATCGCCTTCGGGTTGAGGATGTAAGCCTGGAGGCGGAACAGGTAGGCGAGGCCGAAGATCTCCCAGCCGCGACGGCGCACGCGCGCGGCGGCGCCGGCGGCGCTGCCGGTCCTCCTCTCGCCGGAACCCGAAGCCAGCGCGACGGAGACGCCGGCCAGGAACAGGAACATCGGGGCGGCAAAGCCGGCCAGGATCGAGGACAGGTTGAAGGCCAGCGTCTGGCGGTCCTCCGGCCGGATCCACGCGTCGAGCACGTGGGCCTCGATCATGATGAGGATGGCGAGCCCCCGCATCCAGTCGACGTAGCTCAGCCGGCCGACAGTGCCGCGACCCGGGACCGTCATCGCCCCTTCGGCGCGGCCTCGGACGCTGACGCCGGCCCTTCGATCGTGAAGGCCACCACGAGCTCGATGTCCTGCCGGAGGGTGTTCCAGACCGAGCAATACTTCTCGCGCGACAGGTCGATCGCCCGCTCCACGTGCTCGGGCAGCATCTCGCCGGCCAGCGTGAAGTCCAGGTGCACGCGGGTGAACCGCCGGGGCTCCTCGGCGGCGCGATGGACGGTCATCGTCGTCTGCAGCGAACGGACGGGGTGGCGTCCCCTGGTCAGGATGTGCACGAGGTCGATCGCCATGCACCCGGCCAGCGAGAGCGCCAGCAGCTGCACGGGCGTCGGCGCGGAGTTGGCCGACCCGTCCATGCCGACGGAGTGCTTGCCGACCTCGCCGGTGAACTGCTGCTCACCATCCCATTCGAGCGTGGCCACGAGCGGCGGACGCGGTTCTGACATCGAGCGCTCCTCGGGGAAGACGGACCAGGCGCGGGGCCCCCACAGTATACGGCGGCTCGAGGCCCTTCGACTGGCTCAGGGCCGTCCCGAGCCACGTCGAGGGGCGGCTCGCGACTTGCGACTGGCGGCCAGAGGGTCGCCGCGGGCCGCCTTCCGATGTACCAGCCGTGCTACTCTCGGTCCATGGCTCCAGCTCAACGCGCCCTGGTCGTCGCCGCCGCCCTCCTGGCCGTCGTGCCGGCTCTGGCGCAGGTCCAGCCGCCGTCCACGTTTCGCGCCGGAGTCAAGACCGTCTCGCTGTACACGACGGTGACCGAGGCCGGGCGCCTCGTCCCCGGCCTGGCGCGCGATGAGTTCGAGGTCCTCGACAACGACAAGCCGCAGCCGCTGACGGTATTCAGCAGCGAGATCCTGCCGATCACCGTCGTCGTGATGCTCGACACCTCCGGCAGCATGACGGGCAACCTCGAATTCCTCAAGCAGGGGGCCGAACAGTTCCTGCTGCGCCTACTCCCCGGGGACCGCGCGCGCGTCGGCGACTTCAACGACAAGATCCAGATGTTCTCGCCGATGAGCGGCGACCGTGATGAGCTGATCGCTTCGCTCCCCAACATCGATTTCGGGAATCCCACGCGTCTCTACGACGCGATCGCCGAAGGGCTGAACGAGCTGCGGGAGGTCGAGGGACGGAAGGTCGTCCTCGTGTTCACCGACGGCGCCGACAATCAGAGCCGGACGCGGTTCGGCACCGTGCTCGACCGCGCGCAGGTCGAGGAGGTGATGGTCTATGCGATCGGCCTGCAGGGGCAGGACGTCGTCAACGGCAGGCACGTGCGGACGATGCCCGACAGGAGCTTGAAGAGGCTGGCGGAGGCCACCGGCGGCGGGTACTTCGAGCTGAAGAGTACCGACCAGCTGACGTCCACCTTCACGCGCGTCGCCCTCGAGTTGCACAGCCAGTACCTGCTCGGCTTCTCGGCCGACGCGCGCGACGGCAAGACGCACAAGCTCGAGGTACGGGTCAAGCGGCCGGGTATGACGGCCCGCGCACGGAAGACCTACATCGCATCGTGAGCATGTCGCATGAGGCAACCCTGAAGGGTCGCCCTACATACGAACCAGACGGTCGCCCCACGCACGGACGATGCAGGACCGTGTGTAGGGCGAGGCTTTAGCCTTGCCTCAGGCAACTCCGAACGGTCGTCCTACGGATGGCTTTCGTACTCAGAGGAACACGGCGCAGGCGATCGCGGCGAGCAGCAGTACGCCGACACCCCAGTCCGCCTTGTCGTAGATGGCACTGAACATCGCACGGCCCCTTTCCATGATCGATAGACGGAAAGAGGGGCCTGCGGGTTCGCCTCACCGCTTCCAGGGGTTGTCGATCACCAGGTCCGCGTGCTCCTGCCTGAACGAGGCGGCGACGTAACAGTCGAAGCAGATCGGTTGCTCGTGCGCCAGCACGGCGGGCAGTTCGTCGGGCGGGAGGTCCACCCACGACCGGGCCCTGCCGGCCCCGTCGATGAACCCGGGCTTCCGCTCGAACCAGTCGATCGCGTCGAGCGGCCTGCGGCAGACGGCGCACGTCTTCCCCGCGTACCAGTTGGTGACGATCGTCCGGACGAGGCAGTCGGCGGGCGCGCGTTCGATCTGCGCCAGGCACTGCTGGCCGCACGTCCTTCGCTCGGGCCAGCGCGAGCACTCGGAGAGCGAGAACGACCCCCCCACCGCGGCGCGCGCGGCGCGGAGGCTCACGGCGGCCGGGGCCTTGGTCTCCGGGCACTCGACAATTCTCGCGCCCCGCAACGCGACATACCGGCGACCCAGAGCGACCGCGGTGACCGCGACGAGGACGGCGACCAGGAGCGAGAGCACCCAGACCATCGGTTCCTCCCCGGATCGAAGGTGACCGGGCAACAAGCTGTCGGCGATGTTCACACACGGTATACAACGAAATGGGGGCGGATGCCAGATCCGGCTTGCGGCCTGGTACAATCCGGTTCGCATGGCTGATCCCCGGCCCATCATCCCCGGCGACCGCCCGTCGGGCAACCCGCGCGGCACGCGCTCGGTGTCGCTCGCGCGCGGCGGCATGATCGCCACCAGCCAGCCGCTCGCCTCCTCGGCCGGCCTCGACGTGCTCCGCCGCGGCGGCAATGCCGTCGACGCCGCTGTCACCGCGGCCGCCGTGCTCGCCGTCATCGAGCCGACGATGACCGGCATCGGCGGCGACCTGTTCGCCATCGTGTGCGAACCGGACGGCCGGCTGCACGGCCTGAATGCGAGCGGCCCGACCGGCCGAGGGGCCTCGTGCGAGTCGCTCGTTCGCGCCGGCCATACGCGCATCCCGTCGCGCGGCGCCCTGGCGGTCACCGTTCCGGGCGCGGTGGACGGGTGGTCCGAGCTCCTCTCCCGCCACGGCACGATCGCGCTCGCCGACGCGTTGCAGCCGGCCATCGGGTATGCGAGAGACGGCTTTCCCGTCTGCGAGATCGTCGCGGGCCAGTGGCGCGACGTCGAGGCGGCCCTCGCCGCCGACGCCACCGCGGCCGAGGTGTTCCTGCCGGGCGGCCGCGCGCCGCGCGCCGGCGAGATGTTCCGCAATCCGTCGCTCTCCCGATCGCTCGAGCAGATCGCCTCGGGCGGGCGCGACGCGTTCTACCGCGGCCCGCTCGCCCGCGCCATTGGCGCCCACCTCGCCTCGCGCGGCGGCCTGATCGACGACGCGGATCTCGCTGCCTACTCCGCGCGGTGGGTCGAGCCGCTCCGCACCACGTTCCGCGGGTGCGAAGTGTGCGAGATGTCGCCCAACACGCAGGGGTTCGTCGTCCTCGAGATGCTCAACATCCTCGAGGCGTTCGACCTTCGCGCGTTGGGCCACAACACCGCCCCGTACCTGCACGCGATCGCCGAGGCCAAGCGCCTCGCGTTCGCCGACCGCGACGCCTACCTGGCCGATCCCGATTGCGTCGAGGCCTCGGCCCTGGCCGCCCTGGTGTCGAAGGAGTACGCGTCAGATCGCCGCCGGTCGATCGATCCCGAGCGCGCCGCGAGTGAGGTCGCCTGCGGCGCCCTGCCCGTGCGCCCGCCGGAGGCGGGAGAGAGGACGCACGGCGCTCCCCCGACCGGCTCGGGCGACACGGTTTGCCTCTCCGTCGTCGACGGTCGCGGCATGGCGGTCTCGCTCATCCAGTCCCTCTTCGAGTCGTTCGGCTCGGCGGTCGTTCCTCCCGGGACCGGCATCGCCCTGCAGAACCGCGGCAGCCTGTTCGTGCTCGACCCGCGCCACCCCAATCGCCTCGGCCCCGGCAAACGCCCGCTGCACACGCTCATTCCGGCGATGGTCCTCCGCGACGGTCTGCCGTTTCTCTCGTTCGGCGTAATGGGTGGAGACCTCCAGCCGCAGGGGCATGTGCAGGTGCTGCTCAACATGCTGGAGTTCGGCATGACGGTGCAGGAAGCGGGAGAGGCGGCGCGGATCCGCCACTCGGCCGACGGCCTCGCCGTCGAATCGGGAATCGACCCGGAGGCGCGCGCCGGCCTGATGGCGCGCGGCCACCGCGTCTTCGAGTCGCGAGGCGTGTTCGGCGGATTCCAGGGGATCGGGATCGATCGCCGGACCGGCGTGCTGATGGGCGGTTCCGACCCGCGCAAGGACGGTTTGGCGATTGGGTTTTGAGGCGTAAGGCGTGAGCCGAGCAGCCGGCTTGCGACCCGCGACTTGCGGCATTGTCACGCGGGTCGTTCCGTGCGCGGCCGCGAGTCGCAGGCCTCAGGCCGCGAGCCGGCGCTGAGATAGGATGGTGCGATGGGGTTTCGGTTCCTGACCGAAGCGCAGGTGCGTGAGCTGCTGCCCGCGTCGGAATTCCCGGCGCTGGTCGACCTGATGGCCGCGACGCTCGCCGACTTCTCGGCGGGCCGCGTGGCGCAGCCGGTTCGCACCGCCGTGCCCGTCGGCCCGCCCGGACAGTACCTCGGCGTCATGCCTGGCTTCATCCCCGCGACCGGCGCGCTCGGCGCGAAGCTGGTCAGCGTCGTGCCCTCGAACGTCGCGCGCGGACTATCGAGCCACTTGGGGATCATCGCCCTGTTCGACGCCGAAACCGGGGCGCTGCGCGCCGTCATGGACGCGCGCTACATCACCGAGGTCCGGACCGCGGCGGTGTCGGCCGTGTCGGTGCGACACATGGCGCGTCCCGACGCCTCGCGTCTCGGCCTGGTCGGCGCGGGCGTCCAGGCCCGGAGCCATCTCGAGGTGTTCGCGGCGACGCGGCCCATCTCACGCGTCTGCGTGTGGAGCCCCGACGCGCCGCAGGTCGCCGCGTTCGTGCGTGACATGTCCCGGGCGCTCGACCTCGACATCGGACGCGCGGCCTCGGCCGCGAGCGCCGTCCGAGACGCCGACCTCGTGGTGCTCGCCACCTCGTCCGACCAGCCGGTCGTCGAGAGCGACTGGATTGCCGACGGCGCCCACGTCGTATCCGTTGGCGCCTGCCGGCCGCACCAGCGCGAGATGGATCCGGCGCTCGTCGCGCGCGGCCGTCTCGTCGTCGACTCGATCGAGGCCGCGTCCGTGGAGTCGGGCGACATCGTTTCGGGCCTGGCCGAGGGCCGCTTCGGCCGGGATCACCTCGTCGGCGAGCTCGGCTCGGTGGTGGCCGGCCTCGTACCCGGCCGGACGCGGGCCGACGAAGTGACGATCTTCAAGTCGCTCGGGCTCGCGGTGGAGGACGTCGCGGCCGGTGCCCTGGCTGCCCGGCGCGCGGAGGCAAGAGGACTCGGAGTAGAGCTGACGCTGTAAAGCGCTTAAGAGAGTTCACCGTCATGCGCCTGTCCGGAAACGCCGCGCTCATGCTCGCGATCACCGTCCTCGCGGGCGCCTCCGCGGCCGCCAACCCGCGCTCCGAGGCGCTCCGGCGCGAGGGGTACGACGCCGCCTACAGCCTGGACTACGACCGCGCGAAGGACCTGTTCGCGCAGGCCATTACCGCCGACCCGAACGACGACGGCGCCTATCGCGGTGCGGCCAGCCTCTGCTGGCTGCGCGTGCTCTTCCTGCGCGGAACGGTCCTCGTCGAGGACTACCTGGGCCACCTCAAGAGCGCGTCCGACGTGCCGATGCCCGCGCCGCCGGCCGATCTCGACACTGCCTTCCACCAGAACATCGACCGGGCGATCGCCCTCGCCGAGAAGGCGGTGGACAAGCGCTACAACGACGCCTCGTCGCACTCCGACCTGGGCGCGGCGCTGGGCATCCACGCGTCGTACGCCGGCTCGGTGGAGGGGAAGGTGTTCGGGGCGATGCGGCTGGCGCGGCGGGCGTTCAGCGAGAGCGAGCTGGCGCTCGAGCTCGATCCGCACGAGACGCAGGCCGGCATGGTGGCCGGGACATACCGGTACCTCGTGTCCACGCTGCCGATGGCCGTCCGCGTCATGGCCTACATCGTCGGCTTCGGCGGGGGCAAGGAGGAAGGGCTGCGGCTCATCGAGAAGGCCGCCGCCGCCCCGAGCGAGGTGCAGACCGACGCGAAGGCCGCTCTCGTGCTCATCTACAACCGCGAGCGGCGGTTCGACGACGCGGTGAACGTGCTGCACAGCCTGGAACGCTCGTATCCGCAGAACCGGCTCTTCCTGCTGGAGGAGGGGAGCACCCTCTTGCGCGGGAACAAGGCGGCCGAGGCGAACAAGGTGCTCGAGGACGGCATGGCCCGGCTCGCGCAGGACACGCGGCCGCGGATGCCTGGCGAGGACGGGCGGTGGCACTTCAAGCGGGGCGCGGCGCGCCTGCTGCTCGGCAGGCTCAACGAGGCCGACGAGGACCTGAAGGCGGCGCTCGCGGCGCCGGACGTTCGTGGCTGGGTCCTGGCGAGGATCCACGTCGAGCTGGGCAAGCTGGCTGACGTTCGCGGCGACCGGGCCGCGGCCCAGCGCGAGTATCGGGCGGCGATCGCGATCGGCCAGACGGCGAAAGACGATGAGGCGGAGAGCCAGGCGACACAGTTCCTGGCAAAGGCGTACAAGCAGTAACCGGGAGGTCGCGCGATGGCCACCAGGAAGTGGGTTCCAATCGTCGTCGGCATCGTGATCTTCGTGGTGCTGATCGGGGTCGGCCTCGTCGGCACCCTTGCCTACGTCGTGTCACGCCAGGTGAAAGTGCAGACGGTGACGACCGAGGAGGGGCAGGCCGAGTTCGACCGGCTCGTCGCGAAGATGGCCGGTCAGAAGCCGTTCATCGAGCTGCCCGCCCCGGACTCGGACGGCCTCGCGGTCGTGCACCGCGAGCTCGAGACGCACGACACCGGGTCGATCTCGACCGTGCACATCCGCGTGTGGTCCCCGGCCCAGAAGAAGCTCGCGCGGGTCGACCTGCCGTTCTGGCTGATGCGGCTCGGCGGCAACAAGTCGTTTACGGTCAATGCGGGAGAGATGAACGGCGTGGCGCTGCACGTGACGCCCGAGGAGATCGATCGTCGCGGGCCCGGCCTGATCGTGCTCTGGACCACCTCGCGCGAGAGCCGGCTGCTGGTATGGACGGAGTGAGAGCGCCGGAGTGAATCACCGGCCGGCGATCACGCCGGCCGCCGGAAGTATCTCTTCACGAAAAGCAGATACCCGAGCCACGGCACGGCGGCCACCGAGACGAGCAGGAGCATGCCGTGCCCGAACAGGCCGCCGAACTGTTCCAATTGGGCAAGCTCCTCGGCCGAGTAGCCCATCATCCGGTACATCTCCAGCGGGTCCACCCGCGCGAAGGTCACGACCGCGGAAATCGCCCACACCCCAAAGCCGATCAGGACGATCCACCAGCCCCTCGGCTCGAGACGATACGTGGCTCGCGCGGCATACGCCCAGAGCGCCGCCATCGCGATCAGGATCGCGCCCCCGGGAATGCCGTTCACCAGGCGGCCGAAGAGCGGCACCACGCCGTGATAGGGCACCACCATGGCCAGCATCGACACCGCCCCGAACGCGAGCGTCAGGCTCACGGCCAGGACGGGCAACGGGCAGGCATCGGTCCAGCGCGTGACCGGGTCGCGGGCCTCGCACGTCGCCTTGACGTGCCGACTCCGATAGAACAGGACCAGCAGGCCCGGCAGCAGGACGAAGATCACCGACATCACGACCAGCATGCCCACCATGAACGCCGTCGCAAATCCCGGCGGCATCCCTTGCCCACCTGGCGGGCGGGCGGCAAGAGCCTTCGGCATGAGTACGGCCATCGCCGCCACGCCGACGACGCCCGACAGCAACCAGAACCAGGACAGGATCAGCAGCAGCGCGCGTGCCCAACGCCGCAGCCTGATGGACCCGATCCCGAGCCAGATGAACATCACCGCCAGCGCGGCGTACATCAGTACGCGCGGCAGAACCCTGGCGCGTGGCGACGCGACCGATGCCGGGACCACCAGCGCGACCAGGCCGACGAGGCCCGCGAACAGGGCGCAGACGCAGCCGACCGCGACCACCAGAACGCCAACCACGACGATGGCACGCTGCCGGTCCTTGAATCCCCCGGGTGCCCCGCTCACGGACTGGTCCATCGAGTCCTCCTCGTCAGGTGACGCGGAGTATAGCGCAATCGGCAGACCCTCGACCGGACCCCCGCCCGGCGCGCCGCGGGCAGCCGTCGCAGGCCGAACTCCCGGTCGCCCTGCGTGCTGGCCCGCCCCGCCCCTCGGTTGACAAATGCCCGGCTCAGGCCATAATCGGCTCGACACAGGTCCTTTCGTCCCCCCAGCAAGCCAAATCGCGGAGGCACTCATGCCGGACATTCTGTCGAGGCTGGAGAAGCTCCCCTCTGGCGTCGCAGGATTGGACCAGATCACCGAGGGCGGACTGCCGAAGGGCCGGCCGATCCTCGTGACGGGACGCGCCGGGTGCGGCAAGACGGTCCTGGCGATGGAGTTCCTGGTGCGAGGGGCGGTCGATCACGGCGACCCCGGCGTGTTCATGACGTTCGAGGAAACCGCCGCCGACCTGCAGAAGAACTTCGCGTCGCTCGGATTCGACGTGGTGGACCTCGTCGCCCGGAAGCTCCTGGTGATCGATCACGTGCGCATCGAGCGCAGCGAGATCGAGGAGACGGGCGACTACGACCTCGAGAGGATCTTCGTCCGCCTCGGCAGCGCGATCGATTCCATCGGGGCCAGGCGCGTCGTGCTCGACACGATCGAATCCCTCTTCGCGGGCCTCGCGAACGCGGCGATCCTCCGCGCGGAACTCCGCCGCCTGTTCCAGTTCCTCAAGGACCGCGGGGTGACAGCCATCATCACGGGCGAGGCCGGCGAGAGCCCGAACTTCACCCGCCAGGGCCTCGAGGAGTACATCTCGGACTGCGTGATTGTCCTCGACCACCGGGTGACCGGGCAGCTCTCCACGAGGCGGCTGCGGATCGCGAAGTACCGCGGGTCGGCGCACGGAACGAACGAGTACCCGTTCGTCATCGACGAGCGCGGCATCTCGATCATGCCCATCACGTCGATCCGGGCCGACTACGCGACGAGCGACGAGCGTGTCTCGACCGGGGTGGCGCGGCTGGACGCAATGTTCGACGGGAAGGGCTGGTATCGCGGCAGCAGCATCATGGTCTCCGGGTCGGCCGGAACGGGCAAGAGCACGCTCGCCGCCCACTTCGCCGACGCCACGTGCCGGCGGGGGGAGCGGTGCGTCTACATGGCGTTCGAGGAATCCTCGTCCCAGGTCGTGCGGAACATGAGGTCGGTCGGGATCGACCTCAAGCAGTGGGTGGACGCGGGGCTGCTCCAGATCCACGCCGTGAGGCCGACGCTCACCGGCCTCGAAACGCACCTGGTGGGAATGCAGGCCCTCGCAAATTCCTTCAAACCACACGCGGTCATCGTGGATTCGGTCACGGCGATGATCAGCCAGGGATCCGGCGACGACGTGCGGGCCATGATGTCCCGACTGGTCGATTTTCTGAAGGGCAACCTGGCAACCTTCTTGTGCACCACGTTGGCGCACGAGGATGAAGCGTTCGACCGATCGAGCGTCGCGATGTCCTCGCTCGTCGACACGTGGATCTCGCTCCGGAACCGGGAGGTCGGGGGAGACCGGCAGCGGGTGCTCACGATCATCAAGTCCCGCGGGATCGCGCACTCGAACCAGGCGCGGAAGTACGAGCTGACCTCGGAGGGCTTCACGCTGGCCCGCGTCGGTCAGCAGACGTAGACCCGGCCGGCCGTCAGGGAGACACTGGAATGCCGAACCGAAAGCAGGACGAGGATCCGGAAGTCTGGGAACTGCGGCTGTCCTCATCGATGGAAGCGATAAGCCGGCACCCACGTGAGGAGATCCGAGATGGCGAGGGAGTATCCGGTGCGGCGGCCCGTCCAGTCGCCACCCGTCCATCCAGGCGAGATCCTGCGTGAAGACGTCTTGCCCGCCTTGCGGCTCTCGATGACCGTCGCCGCGAAGACGCCCAGAAACGACTGGCGGATTGTGGATTGGAAGTTGGTAGCGGTACGGGGAATCGAACCCCGATTTGATGGTTGAGAACCATCCGTCCTAACCGTTAGACGATACCGCCGCCCGAGGTCGTACGAGCTTTTGATGATACCAACGCATCAAGGCCCGGTCAAGGCAGGGCTGAAGCCCCGCCCTACACTCGGTCTTGTAGGCGGGCCCTTCAGGGCTGAAGGCTGACGACTGAGGGCATTGTCGCGCGTGGCGGCGTGAACAGGCCCTCGGCCATCAGCCCTCAGCCGAGTCGGCACGATCACAAGATCGCACGATCACAAGATCGCACGATCGCCAGTTGCGCCGCGGGTATCATTGAGGGATGCGCTACTTCCTCGGCTTCCTCGTGATCCTCGCCGTCGCCGCCGGCATCGTCTTCGTCGTCGCGAGCCGCGGCGCCGCGCCGTCCATACAGGTGCTTCAGCCCGCGAAGGCGATCGGCGTCGACGCCGTGCTCGACGTCACGATCGAAACGCCAAAGGCCCGCTTCTCCCGCCTCGACATCACCCTCGAACAGAACGGCAAGAGCACGCCGCTGTTCTCGCTGGCGGCGCCCGGCTCGGCCACGCTCAAGCAGGAGACGCCGGACCAGATCCGGATCAGCCGGCCCATCGGCAAGCGCGCCCTCCCCGACTTGCAGGCGGGCGCGGCGCGGATCGTCGTGACCGCCGCCCGGACGACGCTGTTCGGCCTCAGGACGAAGGAAGCGAGCGCGATTCGCGAGGTGACGGCCCGCTTCAACCCGCCGCGGGTTGCCGCCGTCTCGACCCATCATTACGTGAACCTCGGCGGGTCCGAGATGGTCGTCTACACCGTGTCGCCGCCGGACGTCACGTCCGGCGTGCTGGTCGGCGACATGTTCTACCCGGGGTTCCCCGCGTCCGGCGCGGGCGTGAAGTCCTCCGACCCGGGGCTGCGCGTGGCCTTCTTCGCGCTGCTCTACGATCAGGACCTGATGACGCCGGTCCGCTTGATGGCCCAGGACGAAGCGGGCAACCACACGCAGACGTCGTTCGACTACAAGCCGTTCACGAAGAAGTTCACCAAGGGGCGCGTCGAGCTGAACGACGCGTTCCTCCACCGCGTCGTCCCCGAGATCCTGGAGCACTCGCCCGAGCTCAAGGTCGCCGTCCGCACCGACGAGGACTACCTGCCGGCCTTCCTCGAGATCAACCGGACCCTTCGCCGCATCGACGCCGAGAAGATCGTGGCGCTCGCCAGGCAGACCGCGCCCGAGATGCTGTGGAAGGGCCCGTTCATCCCGCTCGGCAACGCGAAGGTGGAGTCGAAGTTCGCCGATCACCGGACGTATTACTACGAGAAGAAGGAAGTCGACCAGCAGGTCCACCTCGGGTTCGATCTTGCCGTCACCAAGCAGATCCCGGTGCTGGCCGGCAACGACGGAAAGGTCGTCTACGCCGACTACCTGGGCATCTACGGGAATTGCGTCATCATCGACCACGGCATGGGGGTGCAGTCGCTCTACGGCCACCTGTCGTCGATCGGCGTGAAGCCGGGCGACACCGTGACCAGGGGCCAGCAGATCGGTCGCAGCGGCATGACCGGCCTTGCGGCGGGCGACCACTTGCACTTCTCGATCCTGCTGCAGGGCAACCCGGTCAACCCGGTGGAGTGGTGGGATCCGCACTGGATTGAAGACCGGGTGATGCGCAAGCTGCGAGAGTAGTAGGATCCAGCTGTGCAATTGTCCACGAACAGCATCCGCACCGTCGCGTTGTCGCAGCCCTGGCCGAGCGCGTCGGCCCGGGTCGTCGACTTCCTCGCCCTGACCAAGCCCCGACTCAACCTGCTCGTCGTCGCCACGACCCTGGCCGGGTATTACCTCGGTGCCGACCGGTTCGACCTCACGCGGCTCCTGGCCACGGCCGTCGGCACGGCGCTCGTGGCGGGGAGCGCCGCGGCGTTCAACGAGGTTCTCGAGCGGAACACCGACTCGCTCATGCGTCGCACGATGACGCGCCCGCTTCCCGGGGGCCGGGTGCGCGCGGCGCCGGCGACGTGGTTCGCGGTGGCGCTCTCGGCGGGCGGACTGGCCCTCCTTGCCGCGGGCGCCACACCGCTCGCGGCCGGCGTGGCGGCGGTCACGCTGCTGTCGTACGTCCTCGTCTACACGCCGCTCAAGAGCCGGACGCCGCTCGCGACGCTCGTGGGCGGCATCCCGGGCGGCCTGCCGCCGATGATCGGCTGGGCCGCTGCGACCGGCACGCTCTCGCTCCCCGCGTGGGTGCTGTTCGCCATCGTGTTCCTCTGGCAGATGCCGCACTTCCTGGCGATCGGGTGGCTCTGCCGCGACGACTACGCGAAGGCGGGCCTGCCGCTGCTGCCCGTCGTCGAGCCCGACGGCCGGAGCACGGCGCGCCTGGTGGTACTGTACGGGTCGGTGCTGATTCCGATCAGCCTGGCGCCGACTCTCGTGGGGCTGGCGGGCCGGGTCTATTTTGCCGGCGTGCTGCTCCTCGGCCTCGTGTTCCTGGCGCTCGGCGTCCAGTTCGCCCGGCGGCGGACGAACGCCGCAGCGAGGCGGCTCTTTCTCGGCTCGATCGCGTATCTGCCGGCGCTGTGGGCGTTGATGCTCTTGAACCATTGATGCCGGCGTAAGGCGTAGGCCGAAAGCCAGTCTCTGTCCCGTGTCTATGCCGCTGACTTCCCCCGCCGTCGAAGTCGACCATCTCCGCCACCGCTACGGCGAGCGCGTGGCGCTCGACGACGTGAGTTTCGCCGTCGCGTCGGGCGAGATCTTCGGGCTGCTCGGCCCGAACGGCGGCGGAAAGACAACGCTCTTCAAGATCGTCTCGACGCTGCTCTTCCCCACCGAGGGCACGGTCCGCGTGTTCGGCGACGACGTCGTCCGCGACCCGGCCGCGGTGCGCCGCCGGCTGGGCGTGGTCTTTCAGCACCCGGCGCTCGACGGGAGGCTGACGGTCGAGGAGAACCTCAGGCACCAGGGGCATCTCTACGGACTGAGCGGACGGACGCTCACCGGTCGGATCGGCGAGGTGCTCGCGCGCGTGCGGGTCGAGGATCGGCGGCGCGATCTCGTGGCCACGCTGTCGGGAGGCCTCCAGCGACGGGCCGAGGTGGCCAAGGCGCTGCTGCACCGGCCCGAGCTCCTTGTGCTCGACGAGCCGAGCACGGGCCTCGACCCGGCCGCACGGCGCGACATCTGGCAGGATCTCTCGTCCCTTCGCCGGCAGGAAGGCACGTCCGTCATCCTGACGACGCACCTGATGGATGAAGCCGCGGCGTGCGACCGCGTGGCCATCCTGGATCTCGGCCGGCTGGTTGCCCTCGGCACGCCGACGACGCTCACCTCGGCGATCGGCGGCGACGTCGTGCAGGTGACGACGCGCGACCCGCAGGATCTCGCCGGGCGCGTGGCCGCGCGCTTCGGCGTCCGCGCGGAGGTCGTCGACGGCAAGGTGCACATCGAGCGGGACCGGGCCCACGAGTTCATCGCGGAGCTGGTCGAGAGCTTCCCCGGCGAGATCGACGCGGTGACGTTCGGCAAGCCGACGCTCGAGGACGTCTTCGTGCACTTCACCGGACGGCGGCTGGCGGAGGGCGTATGAGGCGCGTCCTTCTCGCGTGTTACACGCTCTGGCTCCGGGAGATCGTGCGGTTCCACCGGCAGCGCAGCCGGATCGTGGGCGCGCTCGGGTCGCCGCTCGTGTTCTGGTTCCTGATTGGATCCGGCCTCAACCGGTCGTTCAAGGGCAGCCCGGAGATGGCGCTCCAGGGCGGGTACCTCGAGTACTTCTATCCGGGAACGCTCGCGCTCATCGTGCTGTTCACCGCAATCTTCGCGACCATCTCGATCGTCGAGGACCGGCAGGAGGGGTTTCTCCAGGGGGTGCTGGTGGCCCCCGTTCCGCGCGCCGCGATCGTGGTCGGCAAGATCGCGGGCGCGACGACGATCGCGGTGATGCAGGGAACCGTGTTCCTGCTGCTGGCGCCGCTGGCGCACGTACGGATCCATCTGCTGGACGTGCCGGCGCTCATCGGCATGCTGACGCTCGTCTCGTTCGGCCTCGCCGGCCTCGGCTTCCTGGTGGCGTGGTGGCTGGACTCCACGCAGGGGTTCCACGCCGTGATGAACATCTTTCTCATCCCGCTGTGGATCCTCTCGGGCGCGCTGTTCCCCGCGGCGGGCGCGGCCGGCTGGGTGCGCGGGTTGATGTTCGTCAACCCGATGACCTACGGCGTGTCGGGATTGCGGTGGTTCTTCTACGACCAGGCCCTGCCGGGCGAGCCGTCGTTCGCGGTGTCGCTCGCGGTCGTTGTAGGGTTCGGCGTGGCGATGGCCGCGGCCGGTACGATCGCGGTTCGCCGGACGCGGTGAGTGCGCGCGTTCGGCAGGTCTAAAGACCCGCCCTACACACGGTCTTGTAGGGCGACCCTTTAGGGTTGCCTGGGAGAGACGACGTGACGGTTGCCGACCTTCCGACTCTCAACGCGACCCTCAACGGGATCTCGGCCGTGCTGCTCGCGACCGGCTACGCGATGATCCGGAAGCGCCGGATCGCCTGGCACCGCGCGGCGATGCTCTCGGCGTGGGTCACCTCCATGCTGTTCCTCGCGTCTTACACCGTCTACCACGCGATCGGAGGCCACCGCCCGTACTACGGCTCGGCGCCGGTGGTCTACTACCCGATCCTGGTCTCGCACGTGATCCTGGCGATCGTCATCCTGCCGATGGCGCTCGTGACGCTGGCGCGGGCGCTCGGCGGCCGCTTCCCCGCCCACGCCCGCCTGGCGCGCCGAACCTTGCCGCTGTGGATTTACGTGTCGGTGACGGGGGTGGTGGTCTACGTGATGCTCTACCGGCTCTGACGCCGACTTGCGGCTCGCGACTGACGGCTTGCGGCGGTGTCACGCCGAGGCACGTCCGAACGTAGGCCGGGCCTTCAGGCCCGGCTTGCTGGCGGGGCTGAAGCCCCGCCCTACGTACTGATCGCCGTAAGCCGCAAGCCACGAGCCGCAGGCCGGCCGTCACTGCTTCCTGTCGAACCGCAAGTCCCACACCCTGTCCATCGTCACGCTGAAGCCGATGACCCGTCCCGACGTGTCGCGGCGGAAGCGGACGAGGCCGAGACCCTCCGCCTGGAACGCGTCCTTGTAGACCGGCCTGAGCGTCAGCGTCGTGTCCGGGCGCCGCGTGATCTTCAAATCCGGGCCGGAGGCCACGACCTTCAGTTCCGTCTCCGCTTCGTCGCTGGTGTACCTGCCGGCGAACGCATTCAGCTGCCCGGCGACCGGCTTCCAGGGGTCGACCCGCTGGTAGGTCTCCGACATGCCGTTCGCATTGGCGATGTGGAGACCGCCCTTGCCGTCGAAGTGGAAGGTCCGGGTTCCGTCGAACGACTGGAACGCGGAGTCGTGCTGGAATAGGACGATGTTCGACGGATTGCTGGCGCCCTCGATCAGAAGCTCGGCCTTACCTGTCACGAGAGATAGGGGAACGCCAGTAACCGTGTTGCGATAGAGGCCAACGAACGACGAGAGCGACGGCACCAGGATGTCGTCGTGGCCCAGGTCCATCATTCCATGCGGGGCGTTGACTGCGTCCGCCAGGTACATCTCCGCCACCGTGTGCGCGTCCCGCTCGGCCGTCCCGTTCGACGCGTTGCACAGCACGGCCACCGATAGGTGCTGCTTCGGGAACCGCGTGAGGAAGGCGCGGTAGCCGGCCGTCGATCCGCTGTGGTACACCTCGGGCAGGCCGGCGAAGGTCCCGATGAACAGCCCCATCGCGTAGTTGTGCGGCTTGCCGTTGCTGAAGCGCCCGGGGGCGACCTCCACGCGCAGGAACTCCGCGTCGCCCACCTTCTGGTCCACGGCGTTCTCGTTCCACTTCAGCAGGTCGCCGACCGTCGTCAGCAGGCCGCCGTTGCCATACACGTTCTCGAACGGCATGTCCTGCTCGTAGCCGTTCTTCACCGCCTCGTACGCGATGGCCCGGCCCCTGACGATCCGCCGGAAGTCATCGCGCCACGAGGTGTGCGTCATGCCGAGCGGCTCGAAGATCCGGAGCCGGCAGAACTCGGCGAAGCTCTGGCCGCTCACCCTTGACACGATGATGGCGGCCAGGTTGTATCCGGTATTGCTGTAAGACCAGTTGGTCCCCGGCTCGAAGTTGAGTGCTTTCTGCCGCGAGACGATGTCGAGGACGCGGGCGTGGGTGTAGACGCGGGTGGTGCGGGGCCAGCCGGCGACGCCCTCGACCTCGCCCCAATCGCGCAGGCCGCTCGTGTGCTGCAGCATGTGTCGGATGAGCAGCGGCTTGCCGTAGTCGGGCAGCTCGGGGATGTACTTCCTGACCGGGTCGTCGAGCGACAGCTTGCCTTCGCCCGCGAGGAGCAGGACGGCCGCGGCGGTGAACTGCTTCGACACCGAGCCGGCCTCGAAGATCGTGTCGGGCGAGTTCGGCACGTCGTGCTCGAGATCGGCCATCCCGTAGGCTTTTCGGAGGACGACCTTGCCGCCTTCCGACACGCCCACGGCGCATCCCGGCGAAGCCGTGGACCACCTGGCGAAGACCTTGTCGATGGCCGCTTCGTCCGGCCGTTTGGCCTGGCGGCCCTCGAGCGCGACGAATCCGACGACGACGATGACGCTCGTGACGAACGTGCAGAGGATTCTCTTCATGGTCTAGTTGTAGATCAGGTATTTCGCGCGTAACAGGCGAAATCGTCCTTCGTCCTGGGCAAACGAGGCCGCGATGCACGCGGGATCTTCGAGCGCCTTGACCTGCTCGAGCGCCTTCGCCGATCCGAGAAGCGGCAGCATCCTGTCGATCTGCCACGTCGCCCCGTGCTGCCGGTAGAGAGCCGACGCGATCTCCACGCCGAGCCTCGCCGTCGGGAGCGCCTCACGGTCGGTCACGATGATGAACACGCCGCCGCACCGCTCCCCTTTGAAGGTGCCCGCCGCCGGCGTGAACGACGTCGGGTAGAAGCGGACGCCCGGCAGGCGCCGCGCGTTGAGCGTCGAGGCCAGTCTCGGGCCGTCGAGCCACGGCGCGCCGAACTGCTCGAACGGCGAGTCGGTGCCTCGGCCGACCGACACGTTGGTCCCTTCGATGACGGCCACGCCGGGATAGAGCGCCGCCGCGTTCATGTTGCGCATGTTGGGTGACGGGTTGACCCACTGCAGGCCCGTCTCGTCGAACCACTGGTCGCGCTTCCATCCCTTGACCGGCACCACCGCCAAGTCGGCGCCGATCCTGTTCTCGGCGTTGAACAGCCTCGCCAGCTCGCCCATCGTCAGGCCGTGGCGGATCGGCAGCGGGAAGTAGCCCACGAAGGAGAGTCGCGTCTTCTCGAGCGTCGGCCCCTCGACGGTGAAGCCGTCGATCGGGTTCACGCGGTCGAGCACGACCATCTTGATCTTGCGCTTCGCCGCCTCCTCCATCACGTAGGCCATCGTCGTCTCGTAGGTGTAGAAGCGGACGCCGACGTCCTGGATGTCGAAGACGATCGTGTCGATGCCGGCCAGCATCTCGTCGGTGGGCCGATTCGTCGCGCCGTAGAGCGAGTAGACGGGCAGCCCCGTCTTCTCGTCGCGCGACTGGGGGACCGACTCGTCCACGTCGCCGCGGATGCCGTGCTCCGGGCTGAGCAGCGCCACCAGCTTCACGCCCGGGGCGTGAGCGAGCAGGTCGATGGTCGATTCGCCGGTCAGGGCGATGCCGGTATGGTTGGTCAGGAGGCCGACCTTCCGCCCCTGCAGCGACTTGAAGCCTTCCGCCTTCAGCACGTCGATGCCGTTCAGCACCGGCGCGGCCGCCTCCGCCGCGCGGGGCGCGGCGCCCGATGCCCCGAAGTCGCCGCCCGTCAGGCGCGCGGTCCTGAGCGCGTCGGCCGGCGGGTCGAGGATGGCCGAGCCGACCACGGTGGCGATCTTCGCGCGCAGCGGCGTCACGTCCCCCTTGCCGTCCGGGTGGACGCGGTTCGAGAGGAACACGATCCAGGTCTTCGTCAGCGGGTCGATCCAGATCGACGTACCGGTGAAGCCGGTGTGGCCGAACGAACCGAGCGGCAGCAGCTCGCCACGGTTGGACGAGTAGGACGAGTCGATGTCCCAACCGAGGCCGCGCACCTGGCCGCCGGGGAGGGCGATCGGACTGGTCATCTTCGCCACCGTCAGCGGCGAGAGGATGCGCACGTTCCCCACGCGCCCGCCGCCGAGCAGCATGCGACAGAAGACGCCGAGGTCGGCCGCCGTGCTGAAGAGCCCGGCGTGCCCGGCCACGCCCAGCATCCGCCGGGCGGTCGGGTCGTGAACGACGCCTCGGAGGATGGCGCCGCCCGGCTGGTCGCACGGCCAGCCGTACTGCGTGCACGTCTCGGTCGGCGCGATGCGCGGCAGGAGCGCGGCGGGCGGCTTGAACATCGTGTCGCGCATCCCGAGCGGCTCGAAGATACGCGCCCGGCAGAACTCGTCGAGCATCTGCCCGCTCACGCGATGGACGATCTCGCCGAGCAGGACGAAGTTGATGTCGCTGTAGACGAAGCGCTGGCCCGGGGGGGAGTCGGGCACCTCGTCGATGGCCCTGGCGATCCCCTCGTCGTAGCTCGCGAACTCCAGGGACATGTCGAGGTCGGGCCTCAGACCGGACACATGCGTCATCAGGTGCCGGATCGTGATGTCGCCCTTGCCGTAGCGCTCGAACCCCTTGATGTAGGCCGCCACGCGGTCGTTCAGCCGGATGCGCCCGTCCTCGACCAGCATCATCACGGCCGTCGTCGTGGCCACGACCTTGGTCAGCGAGGCGAGGTCGAAGATCGTGTCGGTCGTCATCGTCTCGACGACCGGCTCGATCGCTCGATGGCCGAACGCCTGGCGGTAGGCGATGTGGTCGCCCCTCCCGACGAGGACGACGGCGCCGGGCGTCTGTTTCGCCGCGATCGCCTCGTTCGCGAGGTCCGCGATGCGGGCGAGGCGGGCGGTGTCGAGGCCGGCCGCGGGTGGCGGCGCCGGCGCCTGGGCGCCCGGCCGCGCGGACCCGGTGAGAACGATCGCCGCCAGGACGAGGGCGAGACACAGCCGATGCTTCACGGCTCACTCCTTCTTGAGGCGGACACTATAATAGAGGATTCGGCGCGAGCCGGCGCGACCGGTTCTCGCGGCGCATCCTGAGATGACTTCCCGGTGGCGCTACCGCTTCGTCGTCGGCCTGATCTGGATCGCGGTGCTGGCCGCCGCCCTCGCCGGGTGGTTCTACGCCCGCGAGTCCGGCCCGGCCTACGGCCCGGTCATCCTGGTCTCGATTGAATCGCTGCGGGCCGACCATCTGCCGGTCTACGGCTACCAGCGGGTCCGCACGCCGGCCATCGACGCGCTGGCGGCCGACTCGGTCATCTTCGACCGAGCTTACGCGCATTCGCCGCTCACGCTCCCCTCGAACGTGTCGCTGCTGGCCGGCCTCCTGCCGTTTCAGAGCGGCGTCCGTGACGACGCCGGGTTTCCCGTCCCGGCCGGCGTGGCGCTGCTGCCCCAGTGGCTGCACCGGCGCGGCTTCAAGACCGGCGGCGTGGTATCGAGCTGTTTGCTTCGGAGCAGCACGGGACTCGGGGCGGCGTTCGGCTTCTTCGACGACGGGACGGGCGACGCCGGCACGGCGGACGAGGCGGCGCCGTGCGCGAGGGACGGCGCGAAGTCGCTCCAGGTGGCCGAGCACTGGATCGAGTCGATCGGCACGTCGCGTTTCTTCCTGTTCCTGCAGATCGACGAGCCCGCGGCGGCGACCGGGGCGCCCGGAGGATCGAAGCGCCTGTCCCCCTACGACGCGCGCGTCGCTTACGCGGACGGCCTGGTCGGACAGCTGGTCGCGTTTCTGAAGAAGCGCGGGCTCTACACCGGCGGCGTCGTGATCCTCACGGCCGACCACGGCGACGGCCTCGGCGATCACGGCGAGCAGGGGCACGGCCTGTTCCTGTACGAGCAGGCCATCCGGACGCCGCTCATCGTCAAGCTCCCGCGCCGGGACGGTGGCGGCCGTCACTCGGACGCGCTCGTCGAGCAGATCGACGTCGCCCCGACGGTGCTCGACCTGGTCGGCGCGCCGAGACCCTCGAAGATCGGCGGGCGAACGCTTCGTCACGTGCTCGACTCGCCCTCGGCGATCCTCCCCGACCGGCAGCTGTACGCCGAGTCGTTCGCGCCACGGTTTCTCTTCGGCTGGAGCGAGGTCACGTCGCTGACCACGCGGCGGTATCGCTACATCAATTCGGCGCGCCCAGAATTGTACGACCTGGCGCAGGATCCGAAGGAACGCGTGAACCTGGCCGCGAGCGATCCGAAGACGGCGGAGGAGATGCGGGCGGCGCTCGAGGCGCTCGTCGGGAACACACCGGTGCCTGTCCCGGCGCCCGTGCCGGAGCCGGGTCGGGAGCGGCTGGAGGCCCTGGGCCGCGTGACGGGCCTGCCGGACGCGGCGCCGGACGTTCCCGGCGGTCAACTGCCGGACCCCAAGGATCTCGCGCCAGTGGCCAACCGCTATTTCGAGGCGGGCCGGCTGGCGGCACAAGGCCGGGCCGACGAGGCCATCNNGGGGGCAGGTTCGCGGAAGCGGGCGACGCGCTGACCTCGCTGCTCGAGCTGTACCCCGAGGACGGCCGCGCGGCGGAAGCCGACCGGCGCCTGCAGGCGCTTCTCGGCCCCACGCCGACGGCGGAGCAGTTCGCCGTGGCCGAGGCGGTCTGGTCCTCGCTCGGTGAGAAAGCGAGGGCAGCCGATGTCCGCTCGGCCGGGCGAAAAGCCGTCGGCGACGCTCCGCTGCGCAAAGCGGAGGCGGCGCTCAGGAAGCGTTGATTCGCCTGTCCCCAGACTCGGCATCGGGGCGTCTATCGTGTTAGGATCGACGTGAATTACTGCCGTTTCTTCATGAGCGCAGAGGCAGTCGAACTAGAGGAGAGGTGACCGCAATGCATACCAGCCATCGCAAGATCGCGTGGCTCCTGATTCTGTTGTGGATAGTGCCGGGCCTTGTCTTCGCCGAAGAGAGAGCCAGACTCGTAGGCAGGGTCATCGACCCGCAGGGCAAGCCGATCGAAGGGGTGAAGGTGACGGCGACGTGCAAGCAGGACGAGAAGTTCCACGAAGTCCGCACGACCGACAAGAAGGGCTCCTTCACCATCATCTTCAGCGTCATCAACGTCACATATCAGTACCGCTTCGAGAAGGACGGTTTCCAGACCCTCGACGCGAACCAGAACTGGACCGCCGAAGGCGCGCAGCGCTTCGACTGGACGCTGCAGCCGGGAACGGGCCAGGCGCCGCAGGCCAAGGAGCCCGGCGTGCAGCCCCCGGCTTCCCAGTCTCCGGAAGCCATCGAGGCCTATAACGCGGGTGTGATGGCCAGCAGGGCGAAGGACTACAAGACGGCCATCGCGAAGTTCAAGGAATCGGTGGGGCACGATCCCAAGCTGGTCCAGGCCTGGATCGCGCTCTCTACGGCCCAGCTCCAGACGAGGGAGTTCAAGGACTCGGCGGACTCGGCGGAAAAGGCCATGGCGCTTGGCTCGAAGGATGAGGCGGTGCTGACGACGAGGTATCAGGCCTACAAGAGCGCCGGCGAGGACGCGAAGGCCGCCGACGCGCTCAAGGATCTCGAGAAAGTCGGCCGCGCGGGCGAGGAAGCGAAGAAGCTCCACAACGAGGGCGTCGCCCTCGCCAAGAGCGGCGACAACGCGGGCGCAATCGCCAAGTTCAAGGAGGCCCTCGCCCTCGATCCGAAGCTGATCGCGTCGCAGGTCGGCCTCGCCAATGCCGCGCTCAAGTCCGGGCAGTACGACGACGCCGCCACCGCGGCGGAGGCCATCCTGAAGGACGATCCCCAGAACCAGGCGGCGCTGCGGCTCCGGTACAACGCCTGCCTCCAGCTCAAGGATCTGGACCGGCTGGCTGACGCGACCATCGGCCTCTACGCGGTGGATCCGGTCGTCGCGAAGAAGGGGCTGCTGAAGGTGGCGGTTGACGCCTACTACGACGCAAGCAGCAAGGATCACGGCAGGGCAGGCTTCCTCAAGATCCTCGAGTGGGATCCGAACGAGCCGTACTCTAATTACTACATGGCCGTGATGTTGATCTCCGAAGGCAAGAACGCCGAGGCGAAGGCCCACCTCGAGAAAGTCGTTGCGGCGGCGCCGAATACGGAGCAGGGCAAGTCCGCGAAGGACATGCTCAAGCAGCTCGAGAGCATCAAGTAGGGCTCAAGGCTCAGGGCCGAGTTCAAGAAGAAGGGGCGGTCTCCACGGGGGACCGCCCTTTCTGTTTGTACACGGGCAAAGGGTGGGGCTCGAGCAGCTCCTTCGGCGGGTTCTAGTTGCCTGAGCCTTGAGCCGGCCTGAAAACAAAAAGGGGCGGCCCCTTGCGGAACCGCCCCCAATAGTCTTACGGCCGTGCCGCTCGACTAGAACGTGAACTGGACCCCTGTGTGGATGTAGCGACCCAGGGCGTCATACATGCCGTAGAACCCTGCGCCGTAGTCGTTCGGGCTCGAGCCGACGCCGAGCGGCGGCTCCTTGTCGAACACGTTGTTGACGCCCGCGATGAACGTCACCCACTTGCGGACCTTCCAGGACACGCCAAGGTCCAGCCAGTGGAAGGACGGAATGACCGCCGCCATGTTGCCGTCGTCCTTGAGCTGGGCGAACCTGGTGGGATTCGCCAGGTTCACGTTCGGGCTCCCCGAGTCCTCGGTCGCCGAGCCGACCATGCGCCACCCGGCCGTGAGCGTGATCTTCCACGGGGTCTCCCACGAGAAGCGGGCCAGGTGCCTCCATGTCGGCGTCGGCACGCCGCACGTGT
>PMKG01000151.1 GCA_003157675.1 Acidobacteriota bacterium | reverse complement strand
GGCCATCGCGGCCAGCGTCACCCGGCAGTTTCCGTTGCATGTGTCGGCGGTGTGGGAGCAACTGGCTCGGGCCAGCGTGCCGTGCTCCAGGATTGGCGATCGTGAGTGGGGACCTGCCCGTCGATGGTGGGGAACCGGACACGACGGGCGCCTCTTGGAAGTCGACGTTGTGGCCGAGTCGCTGGATGGACGGGCGGTGCTGGTGGGCGAGGCCAAGTGGAGCGAGGCGGCCGTCAACCCCGGCGCGGCGAGAGACCGCCTGTTGTCGGTGGCGCGCAACAGCGCGTGGGCGCGCGGCCGGGAGGTGGTGCCCGTCCTCTGGGTCAAGCGTGGCCGTCGAACGCCGATCATCGACGTGCAAACCCCAGACGCCGTGCTGGATTGCCTGAAGTAGACCCTGCGGACTCGCCACCCATATTTATGGTAAGCTGTATAACCATATGAAGACAACGGTGGAGATCCCGGATGCGCTGCTGATCGCGGCCAAGAAGAAGGCTGCCGAGGAGCGCCTCACGCTGAAGATCCTGATCGAGCGCGGCCTCCGCCAGCAGCTCGCCGGCAGGCGCGCGCGTCCCGTGCAGGCCAGCGCGATCGCCTGGGTTACGGCGCCGGGCGGGCTGCCGCGCGGCCTCGACCTCGCCGACCGTGCGGCGATGCGGGAGTGGATGAGCCGGCGATCATGATCGCCCTGGATACCAACCTGCTGGTGTACGCGCACCGGCGCGCCGCGCCCGAGCACAAGGCTGCGCAGCGCGCCATCGAGCGCGCGCGGCAGAGCGGGCTCGGGTGGGGGATGGCCGAGTCGAGCCTGATCGAGTTCTTCGCCGTCGTCACGCATCCAACCGCGTCGGGGAGACCGTCGACGGCGGCCGAAGCGCAGGGGTTCATCGAAGCGCTGGTCACGGCGGGCGCGCGGATATGGACGCCACAGGAAGCGTTCATCGCCAGACTGTTCAGCCTTGCCGCCGACCTCGGCGTCGCGGGCCCGCGGGTGTTCGACCTGCAGATTGCGCTGACGGCACAGGATAACGGCGCCAGTCAGATCTGGACCCACGACTCGCAATTCATACGCGTCCCGGGGCTTCGCATCGTCTTTCCACTCCACGGAGGCGTGCCCAGTTGAAGCGTCTTGAATCCAGGGATCCAGGGGATCCAGGGGTCGGGTCGGATTTCCCGGGTAATTCGACCCGACCCCTTGTACGCAGAAACTGCAAAATTGGGTCTGACCCAATTTGGCGGAAATGACACACCAGCCGTCAGAGGTCGTCGAATGAGCCGGTGTCGAATGAGCCGGTGTCGGATGACGCAGCGTCGAGTGGGCCGTCGCCGGGCGGGCCGTCGCCAGGCGGGCCACCGGCCGGGCCGCCGCCGTTGCCGAGGCCTCCGGCCGACTCCTCTTCCATCGCCTGCTCGATGTCGCCGACGTCCTCGCCCATCTCCTGGCCCATCTTCTTCATGAACCGGGCCACGCTCTTCGGGTCGTTCTCGTCGAGGCCGCCCATCGCCGACGGGTCGGCGAGCGACTCGAGGCGCGCGTCCTCCGACTTGGGCGACGCAAACCGCGAGTAGAGCTTCTCCAGCTCGGCGCTCCCGCACGCGCGGCATCGCACTTCCCCGATCCGCTCGCGCGACATGACGAGCGCGGTGGTCTTCCGGTGGCAACGACGGCACTCGAACTCGTAAATCGGCATGGCTGTCGGTCGTCAGTCGCCCATGAGCTGTCTGATCCGCGAGAAGAGGCCGGGCCTGTCCGGCCTGGCCGCCGAGAGCAGGTCGAGGCACGCCCCGATGCCGGCCACCGGTTCGATGCCGAGCCGCTGCGCGTTGGGCGGGATGTCCACGAAGTCCGCGTCCCAGATGAGGATGGCGCGGGCCCGCGATTCGAGCTTCACGTCGAGGCAGTTCTCGGGCCGGTCGTCGACGACGACGTCCAGGGAGAGGGCGTCCGCCACCTTGCCGCGCGAGCCGGTGATGACATAGACGCTCGGCAGGTCGAAGCCGTGAGCGACGAGCCACCGCTGCGTCTGGAGCTGCGTGCTGTCACCGCCGCTCGAGGGCCGCTGCGTGATGAAGATCACGTCCCACCGCTGGTCCCTGGCGAGCATGGCGAGGCGGGCGACGGCCCCGGGTTCGGCCTCGGGGAGCGACTCCCAGAAATTCTCGGTGTGCCGCACGGATTCCCAGATCTCGTGCTGCTGGTGGCGGGTCAACGCGCGGAACCGGGCTGGTTCCACCTGCTGTTCTTCGGGGGTCGGGCCATCGGCCGAGAGGGACGGGTCCCCGTCTGCGGGCGGAACGTCTGTCCCGCTCACGGGCGGGCTTTGTGGCGCCGGGGCGGCCTTCGGATCCGGCGCCTGGCCAAAGAGGTTGGTGGCAATCTCTGCGAGCGCGGAGTCGAGATCCGCGACGACGCCGTCGCAGTCGAAGGCGATCCTGAGCGACATGGGAATCCCTGAGCTGGCCCCGTTGGGGGTCCGTGACCCCGCGGACGCTCATGATAGCACCGCCGACGATGCGGTCGGAGAGGCGTCGCCGGTCACGGCCGAGTCGGCGACGAAAAGAACTGTGCAATCTCGGCGCGCAGCCGCGCGATCGACTCGGCGTGATTGACGGCGACGCGGAGGTGCGACCCGCCGGCGAGGCCCCTGGAGTACCAGGTGCACAGCGCGCGGAGCTTGCCGATCACCCAGTGCTCCCGGCCGGCGACGTGGCTGACGTCTGCCGGTTCGTCGGCGCGTTCGACGAGCAGCAGGTCGATGTAGTCCAGCAGGAAGCCGCGCCGCTCGGCGGCCGACACCGCGGGGATGGGCCGCCCGGCGGCGCTGGCGGCTGCCTGGGCGAAGATCCAGGGGTTTCGGAGCGCGCCGCGGCCCACGAGCACGCCGGCCACGCCGAGCTCGCGCACCCGACGGACGATCTCGTCGGGCTCGACGCAGTCGCCGTTGCCATACACCGGGATCGCGACCGCCCGCGCGACCCGCTCGATCAGGGCCCAGTCGGCCCGTCCGCTATAGGCCTGCGCGGCGGTCCGCCCGTGCACGATGACGGCCGACGCGCCGGCGCCCTCCAGGCGCTGGGCCAGCTCGGGCGCGTTCATCTCGCGGTCGTCCCAGCCGGCGCGCATCTTCACCGTCACCGGGATCGCGACCGCACGCGCCATCGCCCGCACGATTGCCGCCGCCCGCTCCGGGTCGCGCATCAGGCTGCAGCCGGCTTGGTTCTTCGCAACCTTCGGCACCGGGCAGCCCATGTTGACGTCGACGGCGTCGGCGCCGAGCCGCTCCACCACCTGCGCCGCAAGCGCCATCTTCCCGGGATCGCCGCCGAAAATCTGCACGGCGACCGGGCGTTCCTCCTCGGTGAACCCGGCGTATTCGAGCGTCCGGTCGATCCCGCGCACCAGCCCCTCGCTGCTGACCATCTCGGTCACGACGAGGCCGCAGCCGCCGTGGCGCTTGACCAGGCGCCTGAACGCCGAGTCGGTCAAGCCGGCCATCGGTGCAAGGCCGTAGGGGGAAGGGAGGCTGATCACAGTAGTCGGAACTGACGATGAGTAGTCGGTTACTTCGATGAGTAGTCGGAACTGCCGATGAGTAGTCGGTTCCGATTACGTCAGTACAGTTTGACGTCAGCCGCGTCGACCGTCGTGGCGACCGCGCGGCCGATCAGCTCAACCGACAGCACGAGCCTGGCGTGCCGATCCTTCTTGACGAGCCACCCGGTGACGCCCTTGAGCGGACCGTCGATCACTTCGACGCGGGAGCCTTCGGTGATGAACGGGCACGGGTCGTACTGGAGGTCGCTCGTCACCAGGCGGCGGACCGCCTCGACTTCGGCGTCGGGAANNAACAGCGGCCAGTCGATCCGCTTGCGGCGGTCCTTCCAGCGGCTCCAGCGGGGCACGGTGGGCAGAAAGACCTCGACGCCCTTCCGCGCCAGTTGCTCGTGGACCGCCTTCTCGGCGCGCGAGCGCGTCCAGACGGCAAACCACGGGGGCACGGCTATTTCTTCTCCGGCGGCGGCGGCGCGCTGGCCACCACCGCATCCTCTGCCACTTTCTGCTCGAAGATCTTCTTGAGCTCGGGGTTCTTCCAGTCGAGCACCGCCTGCGCCCGAAGCTTCTGCATGTAGCGGCTGTACTCGGCCGCCTGCTTCGTGTTCGCCACGCGGTTCCCGATATCCTCGCGCGCCTGGTCCCAGGGCAGCAGCGTGGCCTCGTTGAGTGTCTCGATCTTGAAGATCTGGTAGCCGCTCTGCGTGCGCACGACCGGCGTGATCTCGCCGGCCTTGAGCGGCTCGATGATCCGCCGCAGCGCAGGCGCCAGGTCGGCCAGATTGATCGGGCCAATCAGGCCGCCGTTCGCCTTGGACGCCGCCGTCGACTCGTCGGCGACGGCTTTCTCGAAGCTCTCGCCGGCCTTCAGCTTCTCATAGACCGCGTCCGCCTTCGCCTTGGGCGCCGGGTCCTCCGACGCCGCCGAGGTCGGGATCAGGATCTCGCGCAGCATCACCGTCGCCGGCGTCGTGAACTCGGTCCTGTGCGCGTCGTAATAGGCCTTGGCCTCGGCCTCGGAGACCGAGATGTGCCCGAGCACTTCGTTGCCCTGCACCTGCTGGATGATCATCTGCTTCTCGAGGCGCGTCCTGAGCTCGGCGAGCGTCATGTTCTCGGCCTTCAGCGCCTGCTGGAACTGCTCCTCGGTCTCGATCTTGTTCTCCTTCTTGATGTTGTCGAGGACCCCCTTGAACTTCTCGTCCGTCAGGTGGTAGCCCAGCTCCCGGCCGCGCTGCAGGAGGAGCAGTTCGTCGACGGCGTCCACGATGATTTGGGGGGTGATGTCCGCCAGCATCTTCGCGAGCTCGGCGTTGCTCATCGTCTGAGGGTTTTCCCGCTTCGTCCTGATGACCGCCGACTGCCGCGCCTCGAGGTCGCTCTGGGTGAGGATGTCGCCGTTCACCTTCACGAGGATCCGCTCGATGATTTCGGCGCGTGGCGCGACGGCGCCGAGCGTGGCCAGGCCGAGGAGAACGAGGAGCCCGCGAGCGAGAAAAGTCTTCTTCATTGAACCTCGTGAACTCTCAATCTTACTTCGATCCGAGAAGTTCGCTCAAGACTTGCTGGACGCGCGTGAGCGCCCCGGCCGGGCCCCGCGGGTCCTCCTTCTCGGGGCGGAGGATCGCCTCCTTGCTGAACCCCGGCCTGACCACGTCCTCGGTGGCGCGCGCGGTCCACCACGACCGCGCGGTCGGTCCGACTCGCCCCGGCACCACGCGCTGGCCCGGGCGCGCGCGTCCCGGCGGAGCCGGCGGCGCGGGCGAACGGCTGACCAGGCCGGACCGATTCGGCCCCTTGAAGGCCTTCGACGGCGTCCAGTTGAGGTCGAGCTTCAAGCTCGACGGCGGGGCCAGCGTCACCTCCGGGCGGTCGTTGACGAGCCGGAGCACGCGCTGCGGGTCGGGTCCCCGCTGACTCTTGAATGTAAAGACGACCGTCGAGCCCTGCCGGTCGATCGAGTCGACGCCCAGGTGGTCGGCGGCGATTCGAATCCGCCCGTAATCGACGAGGTTGAGCACCTGCGGCGGCAGGGGGCCGTACCGGTCGACCGCCTCCTCGGCGATCCCGTCGAGCTCGCTGTCGGTCCGCGCCGCCGCGACCCGGCGGTAGAGCGCGAGCCGCTGCGCCTGCTCCGGCACGTAGCCCGTGTCGATGCGCAGGTCGACGTTGAGATTCACCGTCACGCGGGTGTCGTCCTCGATCTCCTCGCCCCGGAGCTCGCGCACCGCCTGTTCGAGCAGCTTCATGTACATCTCGAAGCCGATCGCCTCGATGTGCCCGCTCTGCTCCCCGCCGAGCAGGTTGCCGGCGCCGCGGATCTCGAGGTCGAGCGCCGCCACGCGGAAGCCGCTCCCGAGGTCCGAGAACTCCCGGATCGCGGCCAATCGCTTGCGCGCGACCGACGACAGCGTGTCGCCGGGCGGGACCAGCAGGTAGGCGTACGCCGGCCGGTCCGAGCGCCCGACGCGCCCGCGCAGCTGGTAGAGCTGCGAGAGGCCGTAGCGGTCGGCTCGATTGATCAGGATCGTGTTCACGTTCGGGATGTCGAGGCCGTTCTCGACGATGGTCGTCGCCAGGAGGATGTCGAACTTGCGCGCCACGAAATCCACCATCGCGCGCTCGAGCGCCTCCTCGCCCATCTGGCCGTGGCCGACCACCACCCTCGCCTCCGGCACCAGCCGCGTCAGCAGGTTGCCGATCGAATAGATCGACTCGACGCGGTTGTGCACGAAGTAGACCTGGCCGCCCCGCGCCAGCTCGTTCCGGATCACGCGCGCGATGAGCGGCTGGTCGAAGCGCACGACGTTGGTCTGGATGGCCAGTCGGTCCTTGGGCGGCGTCTCGATC
>PMKG01000148.1 GCA_003157675.1 Acidobacteriota bacterium | reverse complement strand
CTGACCTTCGCGCGCGGCCTGCGGTCGATCCTGCGGCACGACCCCGACAAGATCATGGTGGGGGAGATCCGCGACCCGGAGACGGCGCAGATCGCCATCCAGTCGGCCCTCACCGGCCACCTGGTCTTCACGACCGTGCACGCCAACAACGTGCTGGACGTGCTCGGGCGGTTCCTGAACATGGGCGTCGAGCCGTACCAGTTCGTGTCGGCGCTCAACTGCGTGCTGGCGCAGCGGCTCGTGCGCACGATCTGCCCGCAGTGCAAGCGGCCGGCGAAGGTGACCGGGTTCCTGCTCGAGGAGTCGGGCATGGACCCGATGCTCGAGCACACGCATACCTTCTTCGAAGGGAAGGGTTGCATCGAATGCGGCGGCACGGGCTACAAGGGGCGCCAGGCGATCTGCGAGCTGCTGGACCTGTCGGATCGGATCCGCGAGATGATCCTCGCCAGAAGGCCGACGTCCGAGATCAAGAAGGCGGCCCGTGACGAAGGGATGCGTTTCCTGAGAGAATGCGCCGTCGATCGCGTGCTCACCGGGGTAACGACGCTGCGAGAGATCAACAAGGTGACGTTCGTCGAATGAAGCTGCCATCGATCCTCACCACGCCGGCGCCATCGGCCGCCCTCTTCATCGGGCCGGGCCTGGTGTCGGCGGTCGCCTTCGCCCGGCACGCCGGCATGCCCGTCGTGACCGCGTACGCCTCGGAGCCGATGCGGCCCGGCGCGCTGACCCCGGCGCTGACTGGCCAGAACATCGCGGACCGGGCGAGCGTTTACGGGGTGGTCTCGACCGTGCTCGGGCAGCTCGGCGGACGCCACCGGCGGATCGCCCTCGTCCTGCCCGACGCGGTGGCCAAGGTCTCGCTCGTGCGGCTGGACACCGTCCCCCCGCACGCGCAGGACCGCGAGCAGCTGATCCGGTGGCACGTCCGCAAGTCCGCCCCGTTCCCGATCGAGGAGGCCCAGGTGGCCTGCGCGGCCGGCGCGGCGCTCGCCGACGGCGGCCGCGAGTTCGTCGTGGCGATCGCCCGCCGGGCCGTGGTCCGCGAGTACGAGGGCGTGTGCGAGGAGGCCGGCGCCCACGCGGGCCTGGTCGACCTCGCGACCTTCAGCCTCGTCAACGCGGTGCTGGCCTCGGCCCGGACCGCCCAGGGGGACTGGCTCGTCGTGCACGTCAGCCCCGGCTCGGGGAGTATCGCGATCCTCCGGGGCGGCGACCTGATCTTCTTCAGGACGCGCGTCGAGGGGAGCGACGACACGCTGCCCGACCTCGTGCACCAGACGGCCATGTACTACGAAGACCGGCTGGAGGGACAGGGATTCGCGCGGGTGCTGATCGCCGGCGGCGACGGCGCGATGTCGGGCGGGTTCGACGAAGTGCGCCGGCAGGTGGACGCGCGGCTGGGGGTGCGGACCGAGACGGTGGACCCGCGTCGGATCGTGCGGTTCTCGGACCGGGTCGACGCCGGCCCGGCCGCGTTGAACACCATGGCTCCTCTTCTCGGCGTGGCCGCCGGCGCTGGCGCAGGCGTATAGCGGGACGCGGATGCTGCACACGAATCTCTCGACCCGACCGTTCTACAACGAGCGTGCGGTGCAGATCGCGCTTGGCGCCGCCGCCCTGCTCGTGGTGGCGTTCACGGTCTTCAACGTCGTGGAGTGGCGGTCGCTGTCGGCGCGCCAGGGGCAGCTGCTCGCCAGGGTCGGCGGCGACGAGAGCGCGGCGNNCGATGCGGACGAGCGCCGACCGCGAGCGCCGGAGCCTGAACCGGGCCGATCTCGATCGGGTGGCGACGGCTGCGCGCGAGGCCAACGGCCTGATCGACCGGCGCGTGTTCTCCTGGACCGGCTTGCTCGACGGCCTTGAGGCGACCATGCCGCCCAACGTGCGCGTCGTGTCGCTCAGACCCGCGACCGACCGCGAGGGGCACCTGGTGGTCACCATCGTGGTGATAGGACACCAGGCCGAGGATATCCAGCAGTTCGTCGACCAGCTCGAGGCGGCCGGGTCGTTCCGCCAGCTGGTCTCGCGAAGCGAATCGACGAACCCCCAGGGACTGCTCGAGGTCGCGCTCGAAGGGCGTTACGTGCCAGGCGCGCCGCCCAGGCCGGCCGCTGCGGCGAAACCGGCCGCGTCGACGAAGCCGGCGACAGCGCCAACACCAACAGGCTCGACGAAACCGGCGGTGCCCGTCGCCCCCGGACGGAAGGACTGACCATCGTGATCCGACGCGTCGTGACCGAGCATCGGCGGTTCGTCGGCGTCCTGCTGGTGGCTCTCGTGGCCAACGTGGGCGTGTACGCCGGCGTGGTCTACCCGCTGGCTGCGCGCGTGGCCGACGCGGACAACCGCGCCGCCGCCGCCTTTCGTTCCCGGCTGGACGCGCGACGCGAGCTCGATGCCGCGACCGGCATCGCCCGGAGCCGCGAGAAGGCCGAGACCGAGCTGGCGACCTTCTATCGGGACGTCCTGCCGGCCGACCTGGACGCGGCGCACAATCTGACCTATCTGAACATCGCCGTGCACGCCCGCCAGAACAATCTCAGGATGGCGCGCAGGACCGAGAATCCGGGCCACGAGCGGGGCAGCCTCTTCGGCCGCCTGCAGATCGGCCTGATCCTCGAGGGGCGGTACGAGGGCATGCGGCGGTTCATCTATGGCCTCGAGAAGGCCCCGGGGTTCCTGGTCATCGACGACGTGACGATCGACCCGGGGCGTACGCAGGACGGGCTCGTGCTGACGATGCAGCTGTCGACTTACTATCGGATGGCGAACGATGCCAGTTAGGACTCCGGGGAAGGAAGCGATCGCCCTGGCGGTGCTGCTCGTGATCCTGGTGGTGGCCGTGGTCTACCAATACCAGAATCTGAGCGGCCCCGGCGCGACCGACCGTCCACCTCAGACCAGGCCCGAATCCGCACGGGTGGCGGTCGCTCGCGACCGCGCGTCCGCCGTGCCCGAGGTGAAACTGGCGGCCCTGAAGGCGCTGGGCGCCACGGCGGCGCCGGCGGTCGGCCGCAATTTGTTCGTCGAGCGACCCGTGAGTCCGCCGATGGCCGCCGGCCGCCCGGCACGCGGCGCCGACACGCCGTTTCAGGGGCCTCAGCCGCCACCGCCGCCGCCGCCGATCACGCTCAAGCTCGTGGGGATCGTACGGGGCTCCGGTCGTCCGATCGCCGCGGTGACCGACGACCGGGACGTCTTTTACGGGCGGGAGGGGGACGTCGTCGAGGGCCGCTACAAGATCATCAAGATCAACGTCGAGAGCATCGATATTTCGTATGTGGACGGACGCGGGCAGCGGCGGATCGGCCTGACGAGGTGACTCGGGGCGCTGTCGCCACCTGGACAGATAGCCGCCGCGATGGAGCGATTGGAGGCCTGGCTTGAAAGCGGATCTCTGGAAAACAGCAGCGCTGGTGTTGGCCGTCGTGGCCGTGGCCGGCTGCGCCGCCGGGCACGCGTACAGCCGGGCCGAGCGTGCCGCTCGGGAGGGCGACTGGGACGCGGCCGTGCAGTACTACACCGAGGCGTTGCAGGCGGATCCGAGCTCGCCGGTCTATAAGATCGGCCTGGAGCGGGCGCAGCTCGCGGCCTCACGCGGCCATCTCGACAGGGGGAAGCAGCTCGAGGCCAAGGGCGATCTCGAGGGCGCCGTCAATGAGTACCAGCGGGCCGCGATTTTCGACCCGTCCAACCGCCAGGCGGCCTCGAAGGCTGAGGAACTCGGGCAGAAGCTGCGGGAGCGGTCGGAAGCCGCCCGGCCGAAGCCTCAGATCGAACAGATGAAGGAGCGCGCGCGACAGGCCACCGAGCCGACGCTCAACCCAGCCTCGCGCACGCCGCTCGTCTTCAGCTTCGCTTCCGGCATCTCCGTCAGGCAGATCCTCGACTTCCTCGCCCAGGCGAGCGGCATCAACGTCATGTTCGAGAGCACATTCGCCGAGACGCCGATCAAGTCGCCCATTCGCCTCGACGGCGTGACGCTCGAGCAGGGACTGAACCTGGTGATGACGGCCAGCAACCTGTTCTACAAGGTGCTCAACCCGACGACCATCATGGTGATCCCGGACACGGCGCAGACGCGGCTCAAGTACGAGGACCAGGTCATCCAGACCTTCTACCTGTCGAACGTCGATCCGCAGGCGATGCAGACGATCCTGAACGGCCTACTCGTCGCGCAGACCCAGCAGCCGAGCCGGCCGCAGATCATGCCGAACAAGGACGCCAACTCCATCACCATTCGCGGC
>PMKG01000049.1 GCA_003157675.1 Acidobacteriota bacterium | reverse complement strand
GATCGTCTTGCGTTCGGGTGCCGTGTAGGTCATCACCAACTGCGCCGGCTTCGCCCCGAGGACCGTCCCGCTGGCCACGACCGGCTTCACGAGCAGTGACGACACCGTCGTCTGCGTAAACCGCGCGCGCACCGTCCGCCGGGTGGCCTCGGCGGCGCGTGTGCGCGCGTGGATCTCGTCGAACAGGTCCGGTGCCGCGGGACGCGCCGACACCGCGACCGTCATCAGAACGACCGCAGCCGACGCGACGCGCGCCACATGCCTGGCCAGCCGCCGCATCTGCGGACGGGTTGACGAGTCCGGCATCTCGGGCCCCTCCGTGGTTTGAGCCGATCCTCTGGCTGATGATACCCTAGCGCGGCATGCGCGACGATGTCGTGGTGGTGACCGGGTTGGGAGTCCTGTCGAGCCTCGGAACCGGCCCTGAGGTGTTCGTGGAAGGGCTGCTGGCCGGTCGTACCGGGCTCGAGCCGGTCTCCAGGTTCAGCACCGAGGGCTGCCACTCGCACACCGCGGGACTCGTCCGCGACTTCGATCCGTCGCGCTATGTCGACCCGCTCAAACTGCGCCGCCTCGACGAGATGGGGCGTCTCGCCCTGGTTGCCTGCCGGCTCGCCGCCGATGACGCGCGGATGCCAGCCGGCACCGAGGGGGTCGGCATCGTGCTCGGCAGCGCGAACGCCGGCATGCACAGCACCATCCGGCATCTCCACGCCCTGGCGACGACGGGGCCGGCCGGTGTGCCGGCCCTCGGCTTCAGCAACACGGTCGGCAACGCGGCCGCGAGCCTCTGCGCGATCGACCTGGGCTTGCGCGGGCCCAACCTGACAGTTGTTCAGAAGCAGGCCTCGGGCCTCGCGGCGGTGGTCATCGCGACTGGCTTGGTCCGCGAGGATCGCGGCGCGGCGTTCCTGTGCGGCGGCACGGACGATATCGAGGAGCACGCCTTCCGCATCTATGACCGCTTCGGACCGCTGTCCGGCTCCGACGGGCGAGCGGAGGCGAGCCGTCCGTTCTGTGCCGAACGCAACGGGTTCGTCCTCGGAACAGGCGGCCACCTGATGATGCTCGAGCGGGCCGCGGCGGCGGCCCGGCGCGGGGTCGCGCCCTACGGGGAAATCCTGGGAACCGGCGCTGCCGCGTCCGAGTGCAAGCCGGCCGCATGGCCGACCCAGCCGGACGGCATCGTGCGGGCGATGCGCGCCGCCCTGCAGGACGCGGGCATCCAGCCGGCCGACGTCTCTGTCGTATTCGCATCCGCCAATTCCACCCCGGCCCTCGACCGGGTCGAGACGCTGGCGGTTGAGCAGGTATTCGGACCGTGGGGCGTTCTCGTCGTCTCGATCAAGGGCGCCGTCGGCGAGTACGGCGCTGCGGGGTCGGCCTCCCTCATCGCCGCACTCCTCTGCCTCGCACGCGGCGTCGTGCCCCCGACCCTGGGTTGCGAGCCGGTGGACCCTGCGTTCCGCGTCGACGTGAGCGCGACCGCACGCCAGGTGGACGGCCGGATCGCGCTCGTCAATTCGTCGGCGGACGGCGGAGCTCACTACAGCATCATCGTTCGCGCCGCGTCGTCGCCACATTGATGGTCGGCTGCCGGACGCGTTATAGTGCCGGAGTGGACGTCATTCCGCCCGCCCACTCGAAAGGACCTCGGAGGCGACGGCAACTGTCATGGACCAAGCACTTTCGATGCGGGTCAAGGCGGCGATCGTACGAAGCCTCCACCTGCCCATACCTCCTGAGGATATCGCCGACGACGTGCCCTTGTTCGGCACGGGACTCGGCTTGGACTCCGTCGATGCGCTCGAACTGGTTCTGGAGATCGAGCGGGAGTTTGGAGTGAAGATCAGCGACGAACAACTCGGCCGTCGCGTCCTTCGCACTGTCAACACCATCGTGCAGCTTCTCGAGCAAGTCCAGGAACAGGCGTCGTCCGCTCAAGGCTGATAGCACGTGCCAGGTCGGATCCGAAACTTCCTCACCGTCGATGTCGAGGAGTGGTTCCACATATGCGGCGTGGGCGGCCCGCTCGCGCCCGAGCACTGGCCGGCGCTTCCCAGCCGCGTCGAATTCACGACGGACCTGACCCTGGAGTTGCTCGCCCGGCGGTGCGTTACCGCCACGTTCTTCGTCCTCGGCTGGGTCGCCGAACGTCACCCCCGTCTCGTGCAACGCGTCGTGGCCGCCGGACACGAGGTCGCCTCGCATGGGTGGTCGCATCGCCGCGTCTATGAAATGGACGAGGCGTCCTTCGAAGCCGATCTGCAACGTGCTGGCGTGGCCATCGAGGCGGCGGGGGCTCCGACTCCCGAGGGGTTTCGCGCCCCCGAGTGGTCGATCAACGACCGGTCGTTGTGGGCCCTCGACGTGCTTGCGCGGCACGGGTTCCGCTATGACTCGAGCATGTCCCCCTTGCGCCTCGTCGGCAACCCCACCTATCCGCAAGTTCCCTATTGCCGCCACACGGCCGGCGGCGACCTGCTCGAACTGCCACCCCTCGTGGCTCGGCGATTCGGACAGCAGTATCCCCTCGGCGGCGGATGGGGATTGCGGATGAGTCAGGCCACAACGGTCGTGAAGGAAATCGAGGCGCGCAATCGCCGCGGCGCGCCTGTCACCCTCTTCATTCATCCGTGGGAACTCGATCCGTCGCCACCTCGGATGACGCTACCGTGGGCGCGTCAGTTCAGCCACTACTTCCGTCTGCGGGGCTTCGCCGACCGCTTGGACCGCGTCCTTGGCAGCGTTGAGTTCCAGGCCATCGGCCCGTGGGCCGCGGCCGGGTCGTGCCCATGACAGGTCGGCACGCGGCGGCGTTCGCGGTCGGCGTGTGGCTGGCCGCCGCACTGCCGGTCGTCGCGGCAACCCCGACCTTGAGAGGGCTTGGCGTTGACGAGACGCTGGACGGAACGGCGGTCCTGGCCGCGGCGCTCGACATCGCCCGCGTAAGCCCGGCCGATGTGCCGGTCTTTGTCCGGCTACTCGTGCGACGCACCCAACTCGCCCCGGGGTCGTCGGGCTTCGGCCGACTCGACCGCAGGCTCGACGTGTACGGCGGCCGGCACGTGCCCGTCATGCTCGTCCTCGCCGACGCGCCCATCGACGTGGCCGGCATCGACGCCTGGGGAGAGGCGC
>PMKG01000156.1 GCA_003157675.1 Acidobacteriota bacterium | reverse complement strand
GAAACGGAATAGCTGAACGCCTCCAATTCCTTGTTCGCGGCTTCCAGTTCCGCCGTCCGCCGGGCCACGCGCTGCTCCAGTTCGGCATTCAACTGGAGTATCTGCGCCTCCGCCCGCTTGCGCTCCGTGATGTCCCGCGCGATCTTCGACGCGCCGATGATTTTCCCGTCGTTGTCCCGGATTGGCGAGATCGTCACCGAAACGTCAATGCGGGCGCCGTCTTTGCGGACGCGCACCGTCTCAAAGTGTTCCACGCTTTCGCCACGCAACAGCCGACCCAAAATCTCCGGCTCCTCGCCCAGCCGCTCCGGCGGAATCAGCATGAGCACCGGACGGCCAACCGCCTCTTCGGCGGGATAGCCAAACACCTTGGCGGCGCCCGGATTCCAACTGGTGATGACCCCGTCCAGCGACTTGCCGATAATGGCGTCGTCCGAAGAATTGACAATCGCCGCCAGCCGCATCTGCGCTTCCTCGGCACGCTTGCGTTCCGTGATGTCCGCGCGGATGGCCACGTATTGGCGCGGCTTGCCCTCCTCGTTGAGAAACGGCACGATCGTCGTGTCCACCCAGAACTTGCGTCCGTCCTTGGTCCGGTTGCAGATCCGACGACGCCAGACACGGCCGCTCGAGATCGTGTCCCACAGCTCGTGGAAGAACGACGCCGGGTGGAATCCGGACTTGAGGATCCGGTGGTTCCGGCCGATCAGCTCGTCTCTCGAATAGCCGGTCACCTCGCAGAACTTGTCGTTGACCTCGATGATCGCGCCGGCGCGGTCCGTGATCGCGACCAGCGTCGCCTGGTCCACGGCGTACCGGAGATCCTCGAGCTGCTTCAGCGAGGCCCGCAGCTCGCGCTCGGCCCGCCGGGCGGCCGTGATGTCCCGGAAGACGATGATGCCGCCGTCGAGCGCGCCGTCCTCGTCGCGCAGCGGCGCGCCGGCGACGGCGATCCAGACCTCGTGTGCGAGGTTCGGGTTGCGGATGACGATCTCGGCCGTGGTCGCCTCGCCGCCGAGCGCCCGCGCGAGCGGCAGCTCCTCGGACGGGTACGGTGTGACGCCGTCCGGGTAGAAGCACCCGTAGGTCGACGACCACTCGGCGATCGGCCGGTCGGTCGGCTTCACGCCGAGCACCGCCACCGCCGTCTCGTTGAAGAGCACGAACCGGCCCGAGACGTCGGCCACGACGACGCCCTCGGCGAGGCTGCGCAGGGCGGTCTCGAAGATCCGCGTCTGACGGCGGAACGCGACGTCGCGGGCTCGCGCCACCAGCAGGACCGCCATCCCCCCAACCGACGTCCACAGGAGCATCACGCCGATGCCGAGCAGGAGCGGGCCCCTCGAGAGGAAAGCGGACACGTACGCCTGCGTGGGCCGACCGCTCAACACCCAATGGCGGCCGCCGATCCGGATCCGCTCGACGAAGCGCCAGTCGTCGTACTGCGGCCCGTGATCGACTTCGCGCGTGCTGTCGAGCAGCGTGCCCTGGCCGTCGGGACCGATCTCGGCCAGCTCGAAGCGCATCGCCGCCGGCTTCTCGTCGGTGGGAACGTCCAGGATCCGGTTGAAATAATCGCCGACGCGAAGAGCGAGCACCACGAATCCGTCAGGCTGCGCGTCAGCCGACGGGTGTCCGTCGCGGCTTGCGGCGAACACCGGGAGGACGGCCAGCCCCCCCTTGATCGTTCCGTGGTCCTGCACGAGCGCGAGCGGGCCGGTCAGCGCCGGCGCCCGGGTGGCGGCGGCGCGCACCAGGGCATCTCGACGCGCACGCTCGGAGAGGAGGTCGAGTCCGACCGCCGCCCGGTTCGGCGCGAGCGGCTCGACGTAGAAGACCGGGTAGTACTCGGCCTCGGCCGGGGCCACGGCCACGCCGCCGCTGGAGGCTACGGCCATGATGCGGTAATCCCCGAGGCCCTCGGCCCGTCCGCGTCGTTCGTGTGCCGCACGGCTGGACGCGGCGACCCGCGGAGCCCATCCGAGCGCCGCGATGACCGGATGGCGGGCGAGAATGTCGGCGCCGAACACGCGGAATTGCTCGCGGCTCACATGGGGAGACACGAGGAACAGCCCGGCGAGATGGGTCAGCTCCTCCGTCGACTCGTCCACTTCGCGCGTGAAGGCTACCTTGTGTACCGCGAAGTACTCGGCGCATGCCCGGAAGGCCTGTTCACGCTCGACCCTGGAGGCCAGCCGGGCCGTGCTCCAGCCGATGAGTGGACCAGCGAGCACGAAGACGAGGGCCACCGCCCACGACAGACGACGGCGAACTGCAGTCGACACTGGCGATTCCCTGAACGGAGTGTTTCCCGGGAAAGTCCGCGCGAGCCCGGCCCCCGCGCGTTTCCCCGATCAGGGGTTCACCCCGGACGAACCAGGCGGCTCTTCGCGGCCGACGGCCCGGCACGGGCGTCCAGCTCAGCGGCTGTCGAGCCCGGGACGGCCGGCGAACCGTTCGAAAAATGCGTAACAAGATGCCGTACAAGAATATACACGAACTGAGACTGATTCGCACTATCAGAATTGAAGAGGCGGCGGCCGGCCCAGCCGGCCGGTCGCGCCTACGCGGCCAGCGCCCCGATCGCCTTCACCAGCGCGTCGAGCTCGGCCGTCGTCGTGTAGAGGTGCGGCGTGACCCGGGTCCCTTTCACCGGGCCTGTATCAATCGCCACGGTGTAGATCCGGAAGCGGTCGAACAGCGCGTCGGCCAGCGCCGCGGGCGTGAGACCGGTGATGCCGACGTTGGCGATGCCGCACGCCCGCGCCCCGCCCGGCGTGTTGAGGTACACCTTCGGGATCCCGCGCACGCGGTCGGTCCAGTACTGCTGGAGGAAGCGGAGGCGCGCCTCCTTGCGCTCGCCCCCGACCATGCGGTGGAAGCGGATCGCGTCGGCGATGGCCAGCACGGTCCAGGACGGGTGCGTGCCGATGTGCTCGAACTTCCGGATGTCGTCGGCGGCCATGCCGGTGTCGCCGAAGAGCGGCCAGACGCCGCGGATCTTCTCCCTGCGGACGTGCAGCAGCCCCGCGCCGAGCGGCGCGCACAGCCACTTGTGCAGGCTGGCGCCGAGGTAGTCGCCGCCGAGATCGGGCACCGCAAACATCACATGCGCGAACGAGTGGGCCGCGTCCACGATGACGTCGACGCCCCGCGCGTGCGCCATGTCGGCGATCTTCCGCACCGGCAGGATCTGCCCGGTGATGTTCACCATGTGCGAGACGAGCAGCAGGCGGGTGCGCGGCGTGAGGGCGCGCGCATAGGTCGCGACAATCTCCTCGTCGCTCGCGGGGTGCAGCGGGAGGTCGATCTCGACGCACGTCAGGGCACGCCGGCGCGACTGCTGCCGGAACTGTTCGAGCATCGACCCGTAGTCCTGGTTGCACATCACCGCTTCGTCGCCGGGCGCCAGGTCGATGCCGTGGATCACGGTGCCGAGCGACTCGGTCGTGTTGCGCGTGATGACCAGCTCCTCAACCGGGCACCCGGCCAGCTCCGCCAGCTGCTTCTTGACCGCCTCGAGGTCGCCGGCCTTCGTGCGCCGCATGTAGAACGACAGGCCGCCGTTGATCGCCGCCTGATGGCGCTGGAAGGCCTCGAAGGTCGGCGCCGGCTGCGGGCTCGAGTACCCGTTCTCGAGATTGATGTAGTCAGCGGGAACGGGAAACGCCTTCCGGATCTCGGCCCAGAACTCCTCCTCGGTCGCGGCGGCGGATGGCGACAGGCGGTCGAACGGCTCGAGGCGGCGCTCGAGCGCGTCGAGCACGGCGGGTCCCAACACGGGGACGACGGCCGAGGCGGCGGCGGTGCGGATGAAGGCGCGTCGGGAAGTGTCCATACGGCGGGAATCATACGCGAACCGCGGACACCGTCGCTATCCCCGTCCGCGCCAGCCCCGTGATAGGCTACTCGGCGCCATGACTGCCATTTTCCAGCACCTGCTCGTGCTCGGGCGGCCGGCGTGCGGCAAGTCCGAGTTCATCGATTTCCTCAAGCACTCGACGCCCGACATGCGGGCGGGCCGCCTGCACATCGGGCGGTTCGAGGAGGTCGACGACTTCCCGTGGATCTGGGAGAAATTCCAGGAGGACGCCCTCTGGGAGAAGGCCGGCTACGATCGGCTCTACACCCAGGAGTACATGCCGGGCAATCCCGGCATGGCGCCGAAGGGGGCGAAGCTGTTCGACTGGTGCATGCAC
>PMKG01000122.1 GCA_003157675.1 Acidobacteriota bacterium | reverse complement strand
CTCTACAACTTCCTCTCGACCTTCAGCGGCACCCACTTCGTGCCGCCGCGCACGGTTCAAGTGGAGATGAAGTGGACGTTTTGACGGAGCGCGGCGTGGCGCGTTCAGGCGGGCCGCTCTCGGCCAGGCGCGGATGCGCCGGCAGCCCGACTATGGGCTATGATCCGCCGGAAGATGGAGCAGTCGCATTGTCCCGTGGCCAATCAACCACAGGAGTCATGACCATAACCGAACGACGCGCGTTTCTCGGGCAGGTGGGAGTGACGCTCGGCACGGCGGTCGCCGCCGCGTTCGCTGGCACTACTGCCGTCGCCGGACAGGCGACGCCGAAACCCGCGACCAAGCCGGCCGGACAGGCGCCCGCCGGAGGGGCGCTGTTCACCAGCGTGCAAAAGACGTCGGCCGACTGCGTCCGGGCAGGCGAAGCATGTGTGGCCCATTGCGCCAAGGAACTGGCGAACGGAAACACGCAGATGGGCAAATGCAACCTGAGCGTGCACGACATGCTCGCGGTCTGCAGCGCGATGCTGGCGCTTGCGAGCGCCGAGTCCCCGCTCACCAAGCGCCTGGCGTCCGTGTGCGCAGACGCCTGCAAGGCGTGCAGCCAGGCCTGCTTCGAGCACCAGGAGCACTGCGTCCACGGGATGCATCTCGCGTGCAAGGCGTGCTACGAGTCGTGCGTGGCGTGCGAACAGGCTTGCCGCGCACTGGCGGCCTGAGTCCTCCCTTCCCCCGAATCGCAGTAAGCTATGGCGTTCGGATCGCCGGCCGGCTCCCGCCGGCGGTCCCTCCTGCGAGGGCGACGCGCATGAAGCAGAACTTCCATATCGGCATCATGGGGAACCTCTTCTCGGGCAAGACGACGCTGATGCTCGCCCTGGCCAGGGACCCGTACAAGGCGGAGCTCGAGGCGCTGCTCGGCGGCGCCGAACTGCACGCCTTCTCGGAGCGCGTGGACAAGGGGTCGCTCATCGACGAGTGCCTGGCCCTTTTCTACCGCGACCGCGTCGCCAACATCTTCCCGACCGAGCTGGCCTTCCTCCACATGCGCACGCTGCAGCAGCGTGAGATCCGTCACCTGATGACACGGGAGAGCCCACGGGGCGTGATCATTCTCGAGGACCGGCCGTTCCTCGACGGTCCCGAGGTGTTCGTCAAGCGGATGATCGACTCGGGCGAAATGCCTGCCGCGCACGCGAAGCTGTACCGCACGCTGTTCCATCAGACGCTGCGCAACGAACACATCCGGCTGCCCGACCTGACCGTCTACCTCAGGACCGAACCGGACGTGCTCGAGCGCCGGCGCGCGAAACGGGCGGCCGAGGGCGACGCGTACGCGGAGACGATCAAGGCGGATTACCTCCGCGAGATTCACGCGAGCTACGAGGCCGTGGCGGCCGGCTGGAAGCGCACGCTGCTCAGCTACCAGGAGCACGCCATCGTCCCGCCCGACGCCGACCTGATGACGCTGCCGGCCGAGATCGACATGAACGAGCACCCCGACTACGTGCACGTCGCGGCGGGGACCATCCGCGAGAAGGTCCGGCGGATGATCGCCTCGCGTCGTACCGGCGCATAGCACGCAGGTGGTGTATCTTCTCGGCACTGAACGGTCGGACGAACTGCGCGTTTGATCAGGAGCACGTTGCCATGCGATACCTCCGTCACGGACGCCTCCTGCTGGTGATCATCGTCGGGGTCCTGCTTGCCGGATGGATCCAGGCCGTCCGGGCCCAGGGTGGCAGCGGACGTGGCGCGCCGCAAGCCCCGGCGGCGCAAGGCCCTCCGGCACAACAGGCCGGGGCCTCCGGTCGGGGTGGGGCCCGCGGAGGTGGCGGCGCGGCTGGGTTCTACGACTTCGACACCTCCGCGCCCGCCGGGATCGCGATGCCGGATGCGGCGCCGGTGGAGACGCATCAGAAAATCATCATCAACGGGGAACCGCTCGCCTACACCGCGCGGGTCGGGCTCCTGGCGCTGCGCAATGCGACGACCGGGTTGCCGGCGGCCCATCTCTTCTTCACCTACTACGCGAAGGACGGCGTGGCCGACCCGTCGGCGCGACCACTGGTCGTGTTTCTGGGTGGCGCACCGGGCGTGGCCGCGACCTGGCAGGAGTTCGGTGGCCTCGGTCCGAAGCGCATGAAGTGGTCGCACGACGGGACTGCCGGACGTCCGCCGTACGGGTGGACGGACAATCCCCACACGCTGCTCGATGAGGCCGACCTCGTCTTCGTCAACCCGGTCGGAACGGCGTACAGCCGACCCGACCAGCCGGGGCGGGGGGCCGAGTTCTGGACGACGGCCGGTGATGTCTCCTCGCTCGCCGAATTTCTGCGCAGCTTCGCCACGACCTATGGTCGCCGCAACTCGCCGCTCTTCCTGGCCGGCGACGACGTCGGGACGGGACGGGCGGCGGGCCTGGCGAGCTACCTGATCGACCACCAGGTGCCGGTCGGCGGAGTCGTCCTCCTGTCGATGGCCCCGTCGGCCGACGCCGTCGCAGGCGATGCGCAGTACCTCACGATGTTGCCGAGCCTGACGCTGGCCGCCTGGCATCATAAGAAGCTAGCTCCGGACCTGCAGGCGCTCGGTGCCGATCGGGTGGCCGGGCAGGCCCGGCAGTTCGCCTCGCGCGAGTATCTCCACGCGCTCTACAAGGGCGATCGGATGACGCCCGACGAGCGCACCCGTGCGGTGGCGGACATGGCGCGCTTCACCGGGCTCACGACGGCCGTCCTCGTGAACAACGACCTTCGTCTCCCGCTGGATCGGTACACGTCGGGGCTATTCCAGGACGAGCGTCGGGCGCTCGCGATCTCGGATTCGCGGGTGGCCGGCTACGCGCCCGCGAGCACGGGCGGGGGACGCGGCGGCTTCGGCGGCGGCGGGCCGGCCGTCGCGATGTCGCCGCCGAGGCTGACAAGCACGCCGCATGCAAGCGCGGCGGCGACGGCGGCCGCGGCGCGGTCGGCCGCGAGCGCCTTGGCGGTGGCGCCGAGGTCAAGCCGCACGCCGGCGGGCACGGTCAGCTCGTTGACCGAGTCGTCCAGGTGGACCTGC
>PMKG01000018.1 GCA_003157675.1 Acidobacteriota bacterium | reverse complement strand
TCCTCGGCTGGACGGCGGAGCAGATGATCGGCCATCGATCGCTCGAGTTCGTTCATCCGGACGATCAGGAACAGGCGATCCGCGACTGGATGCAGATGCTCGAGACGCCCGGGTCGATGCCGCCGGTGCGCCAACGGCTTCGGCGCGCTGACGGCGGCTGGACCTGGTTCGAGGTCACGAACCACAACCAGCTCGCTGACCCGGCGGTCGGAGTCGTCGTCGCCGAGATGATCGACGTCTCGCATGAGATGGCCGCGGAAGAAGCTTTGCGAGGGCGTGAGAAGCTCTTGCGCCGCCTCGCCGAGGCGCTCCCGATCGGCGTGCTTCAGGCGACAGCGGACGGCCGGATCGTCTATACGAACGAGCGCCTCCACCGAATCCTCGGAGCGGGCCTGGCCCCCGATCTCGCCGAGCAGCTCGCGACGATTGCGCGTGAGGACTGGCCCGCGCTCGACGTGGCCATCGAGTCCGCGCTTCGGTCGGGCATCGACGGAGACCTGGAGATCCAGGTCCGGCCGACGCCCGACGACCGCGCGCGGCGCTGCATGGTTCGCCTGCGAGCACTCGCCGATGAGCTGGGTATGACCACCGGAGCGATCCTGACGCTCGAGGACGTCACCGAGAGTGCCCGACTCCGTGCCGAGCTCGAGCGGCGCGCGACCCATGACATGCTTACCCGCGTGATGAACCGCGCCTCAGTAATCGCGGTCATCGAGGATGCCCTCGCCCGGCCGGGGACCAATGGGACCGCGGCGATCTTCGTCGACCTCGACCGCTTCAAGGCGGTGAACGACTCCCTGGGCCACGCCGTTGGGGACGAGCTTCTGCGGATCGTCGCCGACCGCTTGGCCATCGCCGTCCGGGCGGATGACGCGCTCGGGCGGATCGGCGGGGACGAGTTCCTTGTCGTCTGTTCGGGGATCCGCGGAGTTGGGCCCGCTCGACGCGTCGCCGAGCGGATCAGCCGCGCCCTCTGTCGACCAGTCCATCTCGCGGGCACCACGCTCGATATGCAAGCGAGCCTCGGGGTCGCCTTCTCCGGCCACCGGCCGATCACCGCCGATGCGTTGGTCGCGCGGGCCGATGCCGCCATGTACGAGTCGAAGCGTCAGGGATTGGGACGGCCCGTCGTCTATTCGGCTGATCTCGCGCGTACTTCGCCGGTCGCCTGACTGACGAGCCGATCCCGCGTCGCGAAGCTCGCACGTCCACGGTGGAGCCGAACGACTCAGGCGCCGGGCTCCGCGACCCTGCCCCGTCGGATACGGGCGCCGTTCGGCCAACGGCCACGTCTGTCGTCCCGTCGGACACGATCTTGCCATCGTGTCGGGCCAGGGGCCGGAGGACGAGCTCAGTGGCCGGCCCGCCGCGACGCCCCGCCCCGCTCGGCGCGGAGGCCGCGCTCCAGATCCCTCAGGTCGCGAGCGAGGTCTGTCACTCGATCGCTGACCAGGAGCATCGCCGACGCCACAGGGGTCGACTGGGCGCGGACGGTGGCGACCGATCGAAGGGCCAGCCTCCCCCATACCCTCCTAACAAGCGCGGGGTCCTCTGACAGCCACAGCCAGGCGGCGAACGGGCCGTCTTGGCGTTGCAGCGACGGTCGCCTCCCCACCTGCAACGACAGGTTCACTGCCTCCAGATGAATACCGGTCCGGACGGCGGCGATCTCGGAGACGAGCCCGCCCGGGGCACGCGCCGCGGCATCGATCACCGCGAGTCCTCGATCGGGCGTCTGGAAGAACTCCACGTGCGTGACGAACGAGCCTCCATCGCCCAAGGCCCGGATGACCCTCGTGCCAAGCTCAGCACCAGCGACGGTTACCGGATGATCGTCGGCCAGCGTCAGGCTCCCGACGGGTCGCCCATCACCCAGGGCGAGCAGGGGTCGCGTGTAGCGGCCGACCTGGACCGACGTGATGTCACCCTCGATCACCACCGCGTTGGCGTGATAGAGGCGCCCCGTCAAGAACGACTCGGCGAACCAACCGTCCTCGCCAGCATGCTGCCGCAGCCAGGCCGCAAGCTCGGCTTCCGAGCGGCACACGACGATGCCACGGTTGTTGGCCCCTCGCGCCGGCTTGAGGACGACGGGCAGCCCGAGTGTCCCCAGCACCTTCGGGCCCACGTTTCGAGGTCGAACAGGGCTCAGGTTCACGAACGGTGGCGTCGCGATCGACGCGTCGGCCAGCCGGCGCTTCATCGTCACCTTGTCCAGCCACGGACCGAGATCGGTCGGCAGTCGGACCGCCAGGCCGAGGCGCCGGCGGAGGGATGCGCACGCCTCGAGGCAGTACTCGTCGTTGGTCACGACCTCGAGGGGCGTCTCGCAGCGGCGCGCTCGCTCCAGGAGCTCGTCGCCACCCAGGTCGCCGATCTCGTGCACCGGGAACCGGGCGGCAGTCGCGTCTCGAAAGACGCGAGTGGGGTCACCCGTGGTCCAGATCTCCACCTGCCAGTCACTCGGCGGAAATGCACGCGCAAGCCCGGACCCGATCGCCTGGCGGGCGTGCAGCACGACAACGCGCGTTCGGATGTCAGGGCTCCTCCGGTTGACGGTCGGCGATCCATCCAGCTGGCGGGCGATCGGCGCGTCGCCTAGCGCGCCATCAGCGGGGCGACCTTCATTCTCATCGGCAGGTCGACGACCTGCGGGACGGTCCGGTCGCCTTGCTCGATGTGATGTTCATATGGGCGCGTTGATCGGCACGATCCCGTTCATGGTGTGGGGTCCTCAGACGCTCGGCGTCAACGTCTAGGCGTCGGGCGCCCACGTGGTCAGACGCCGACTGGGAACCCGGGGTGTCGACACGAGTGCAAGTCAACCGTGGAAGCTGAAGCTGACCGTGAGCTTGTCGGCCTTGGACGACACGGTGTTCATCGCGTTGTTGCTCTCGACGGTCCCCGTCCCGCCCGTGCTGGTTACCTTCGTGAGATCCCAGGTGCACGCCCGAAACCCGGCGCCG
>PMKG01000158.1 GCA_003157675.1 Acidobacteriota bacterium | reverse complement strand
GTGTCAAGGCCCAAACCGCACGACACCGCACCTTTACATCATGCGATCTTGCGATCTGGGGATCTTGCGACCTGGGTGACGGGCGAGTCCGCGCCGCCTCGCCCTGCGGTTCACTTCGTTCGCTCGCCCGATCGCACGCTCGCCCGATCGCACCATTCATCCTTGCTTCCCCTTCAGCTGTTCGATGGCCTTCTGCAAGATCAGGTCGACTGGAGTGGGGGGCGCGCCGAACTCGAGTTCCGGGACGTCGACGGCGACGGAGGGCGTCAGGCCCTTGTCGTGGATCGGCTCGCCGGCCGGCGTGAGGAACCAGCCGTTCGAGATGACCATCGCCGCGCCGTCGGGCAGCGGCACGAGCTGCTGGACCGCGGCGCGCCCCTCGGTGTGCCCGCCGACCGTCGTCGCGCGCTGATTGCCCGAGAGGGCCGCGGCGAAGATCTCCGCCGCGCCCGACGTCCCATCGTCCACGAGGACGACGGTCGGCAGCGTGATCGCGCCATCGCCCGGCGCGGCGGTCATCGGCTGGCGCGCGGCGTTGTGCATCTGCTTGAAGCCGAGCGTGCCGCGCGGGACGAAGAGCCTCGCGACGGCGAAGCCCGTCTCGAAGGGGCCCGCGGCCGTGTTCCGGACGTCGACGAGCAGCGAGGTAGCACCGCCCCTGGTGAGCTCGGCGACCTTCGCCGCCACGCTGCGGGCGACGTCGGGCCCGAACGCGGCGATGCGCACGTAGCCCGTCTTCGCGTCCTGCAGCCGGCCGGTCACATCGGGCCCGGACGTCGCCTCACGCGTGAGCGTCACCTCGTGCGGATCGGCCACGTTGCCGCGGATGACCAGCAGCTGCACCGTCGTGCCGGGCGCGCCGCGAAGCAGGCGGCGTCCCTCGTACACCGACATGTCGCGCGTCGGCTTCCCGTCGATCGCGCGGACGAAGTCCCCGGACTCGAGTCCCGCCTTCGCGGCCGGCGAGCCGTCCCTGACGGCGATCACGCGCAGGTAGTAGAGGCGCGTCAGCTCGATCCCGAGGTCGCCCGCGGGCGGCTTCTGGGCGGCCTGGTAGATCCGGGCCTCCTCCGGCGGAAGATAGGCGCTGTCGGCGTCGAGGCCGTCGGCGAGCCCGCGCAGGGCGCCCTGCATGACGCGCGTCATGTTCGCCGGCTCGACGTAGTTGCCCGAGATGAGCGACACGACGTCTTCGAAGACCCTGAGGTGCTGGTAGGTCTCCTCGCGCGCCCACGTCCGGCCGGCGAGTCCGCCGATGACGACAAACGCCAGCACCGGCGCGGTGACCGCGAGGACGATGAGACGGGTACGAGGGGTCATATGGGGTATTAGCGAGCTTTCAGCCATTGTAAGGGATCGACCGGCTGACCGTCGATTCGCAACTCGAAGTAGAGCGCCGGCTGGCCGTCCGGCGAGCGGCCCGAGGCGCCGATGATCTGGCCGGCGCCGACGCTCATCCCCTTGCTGACCGCGATCAGCCCCATGTAGCCGTACAGCGAGAACGCCGTCCCTCCGTGATCGATGATGATCATCTGGCCGAGCGCGGGGAACGTGTCGGCATATACGATCCGACCCTCGTAGACCGCGTGCACGGGCTGGCCGTCCGCGACCGGCATCTCCACGCCGTTGCGGGCCACGGTCGCGTTGGCCGGACCGGGTCCCCGAATCCCCGCCCTGGCCGGCCCCTGGGCCGCGACCGGCCAGTCGAGCAGGCCGCGGAGCGGCTTGATCGATCGAACCGCGAAGCCGGAAGCCACCTGCGCGCCGGCGCCGCCCTTCATCGTGTCCTGCAGGCGCCGGGACGCCGACTCGAGCTCGCCGACCATCTGGGCGTTCAGGTCGCGGCGCGCGTCGATCTGGCGGACGAGCTCGGCTCGCGCGGCCACGGCTTTCGCCGCCAGGTTGGCCGCCTGCTGCGCGTCGGCCTGAAGCGTTTCGAGACTCGACACCTGTTCGTCGAGCGTCTTGCGGGCCGACGTCAACCGGGTGACCAGCGTCGTGAACGCCCGCACGCGGCGCTGGTCCATCTCGGCCATCGCCGTCACGAGCCTCGTCGTCCGGCCCAGCTCACGGAGGTCGCCGGCGCCGAGCAGCAGACGCGCGTAGCCCGGCTGTCCCAGCTTGTACACGTCGACCAGCCGCCGGTTGAGCACGGGGCGCGCCGCCTCGATCGCCTGCTCGTACCGCTCGATGCGGTCGGTGTTCTCCGCGGCCTGCGCGGTGAGCTTGTCGGCCTGCGCGTTCAGCTGGCGGACTTCCTCGCCGTGCAGATCGCGCTCGACCTCGAGCCGGCGGAGGTCGCCGAGCAGCGACCGCTCCTGGCTCATGAGCGCGTCCGCTTCGCGACGCAGCGCGGCCAGCCGATCGGAGACGCGGGTCGACGCCGCAGGTGGCGCCTGGCGGCGCGCCGACACGAGGGCCGGGCCGACCAGCAGCACGAGCGCGAGCGTGACCGCGGGCCTCAAGTGCACGGTGGTATTCCCTCCGACTGGCGGTTCGCGACGTGCGACTGGCGGCCGGCCACGATCGTCAGGCAACCCTGACAAGTCCGTGTGTAGGGCGGGCCTTCAGGCCTGCCTCGGGCAACCCTAAAGGGCCGCCCTACAAAAACACCCCATGCCGGCTGTTCAGAAGAGCGGCTTCCCGTCGATCTCCTTCGGGATGGGGATGCCGAAGTACTTGAGCACGGTCGGCGCGATGTCGACGATGGCGGCGTGGTCGCCGTTCAGCAGCCGGTTCGAGATGAGCGAGCCCGGGATCGTCTGGTAGTCGAACGAGCAGTGGTCGCCGCTCCACTTCCTCATGTTCGGGTAGAGCAGTCCCGGCGGCGACCCGCCGAGCGAGGTCTGCCACGACACGCGGTAGCCGTCCTCGAAGCCGACTTGCAGGTCCGGCGCGTTGGCCATGTAGGGCCCCGAGTAGACGTCGTCTCGCTTGTAGACCGACCGCACGATCCGCTGTCCGGTCTTCGGATCGGTCATCGTCAGCAGCTTGGCCGAGAGCTCGTCGGCGAGCCGCTTGTACTCCTCGCCCGGGTTGACGGTGCCCTGCCCCTCGCGGCCGCGGAGGTTGAAGTAGATCTGTCCGAGGCCGAGCGAGTAGGCGCGCGTGCGCGTCCAGTCCACGCCTTCCCAGAACTGGCCGCCGCCGCCGAACATGTCGTTCAGGTTCTTGTCGCCGAGCGGCCGGCCCTGGCGCGCGATGAAGCCGTTGTCCACGAGCCACGTGTTCAGGTTGACGCCGTACTTGAACGAGTGGAAGCCATGGTCCGAGAGGACGAAGACCAGCGTGCCCGGCTCGATGCGCTGCAGGACCTCGCCGACCAGCTGATCGCAGCGCCGGTAGACGCGCTCGATCGCGTCGCCGTACTTCGCCGCCGCCACCGGGTCGTACATCGGGTGCGTCGGATCGATGAATCGCCAGAACATGTGCTGCACGCGATCGGTCGACTCGAGCACGCCGACCACCAGGTCGAACTTCTTCGAGTCGATCTCGTGGAGGATCACCCGCGAGCGGTCGTCCATGGCGCGGAACAGATCGTCCAGGAACGTCTTCTCGTCGATCCGATCCTCGTTGAGCGGCCAGGTGGCCTCGGCCCAGCCGAGCGTGCGGTAGGTGCCCAGGTCGCCGTACAGGTCCTTCGACAGCCCGGCGGGCGAGGAGATCGGCATCACCGGCGACTCGGGGCGCCAGTTGACGGGCGACATGTAGAGCTGCAGCTCGCCGCCCGCCCGCACCAGGTAGAACTGCGACATGCCGTACAGGCGGATCAGGAAGTTGACGCGGAACTCGAGCGGCACCCACGTGCTCCACCCGCCCTCGGCCAGGTGCACGGTCGTGCCCTGGATCTCGACCGTCGCGCTCTTCGCGTTGCGGTCCCAGTGCACGGTGAACGGGACGCGCACGTCGCGCGTCGCCTCGAGCGCCGCCATCTTCGTCTGATCGGCGTCCTTGAGCGCGGCCCCTTTCTTCCGGAGATCGGCCATCTGCGCCTGGACGATCGGGTTCGGCGGGCCGGTCAGCTCGCTCTGGGCGACGNNCCGTTTGAGGATCCCGCCCATCTCGGTGTTGCCTTCCTCGTAGCGGCTCAGATCGGTGGCGAAGTAGTAGAACGTGCCGACGGTGCCCCTGATGTCCGGTAGCGGCAGCCCCGAGAGCAACTCGCCCGACGGCACGTTCTCGGGCGGGAACGTCACCGGGACGGTGAGGATGGCGGACCGCACGCCGGCCTCGCCGGCGGTGACCCAGAACGACGTGCCGCCGCGGAGCGTCGTCACTTTCGGCCGTCCGAGCGGCACGTAGTTCAGGAAGAACGACGGCATCTCGCGGCGGACCATCCCGAGGTCGGGGACGTACGTCTTCACGTCGCGCACCAGGAAGTCAAAGATGTTGTGCTTGCCGGCGTTGCCGCCGATCGCGAACGAGGCCCACGAGACGGGCGATTCGGGCGACGTCGTGGTGCCCAGTCGGTAGAACCCGCCCTGCGAGGCGAGCTTCTGGAAGTTCGGCAACTTGCCTTCGGCCATCCACTGCTCGACCAGCCGGGGGTCCATCCCGTCGAACCCGAGGATGACCACCTTCTGCTTGAATTTGGCCGGTGGAGCGCTGGTGCCGCAGGCGACCGGGAGGAGCCAGGCCAGCACGACGACGACCACCCAGAGCGTTCTCTTGTGCATCGGGTTCAGACTCGCGGAAGTCACCGAAGTATAGCACGCAGGATCAGTCGGCCTTGCCCGCCACGCGCCGCGCCGGATACCATCCTTGCGTGCGCGTCATCGCTTTCGATCCCGGCCGCCGGCGCGTGGGTGTCGCCATCAGCGACGCCTCCGGCGTCCTGGCCCGGCCGCTGGACGTCATCCATGAGATCGGCCCGGCCCAGCTCGACCGGATCGTCGAGACGATCCGCCGGCTGGCCGCGGAAGACGACGGCCTCGACGTCGTGGTGATCGGGCTCCCGCGCCACCTCGACGGCACGCCGACCGCGGAGACGACCGAGGTGCAGGCGCTGGCCGAGGCCCTGGCGCGACGCATCGCCCAGCCCATCGTGCTGCAGGACGAGCGGCTGTCGAGCGTCGAGGCCGAGAGCCGGCTGGCTGTCCGCGACAAGGACTGGCGCAGCCGGAAGAAGAAGCTCGACGCGGCGGCGGCGGCGGTGATCCTGCAGGACT
>PMKG01000324.1 GCA_003157675.1 Acidobacteriota bacterium | reverse complement strand
CTCGATCACCGGCGCCTCGACGACGAAGGCGTCGAGCTCCAGGTCGAGCGTCGGTTCGCGCGTCAGAGTGTCGACGCCCAGCAGGATGGTCTCGCCGATACGCAGGCTGTTCACGGCCGCCGGCATGCGCCCGGCAAGGGTCANNGCCGAGGTTCTCGGGAGTCGGGCACACGGCGCCGTAGCAGGTCAGATTGACGCCGATACCGGCCAGATCGACATGAGCGAGCGCCTCGACAGCCTCGGCGAAGGCCGGCAGGTCAGCGGGCAGCATGCCTTCACGCAGGTCGCCCAGGTCGACCATGGCGATCACCGCGTGCCTCTTCCCCGCCACGGCGGCGGCGCGCTCCAGAGCGAGCACGGTCTCGAGCTCGCTCTCCAGGGAGACGTCGGTGAGGTGCACCGCGTCGGCGGCCAGAGCCGGCGTCGGTGAGCGCAGCAGCCAGATGGGCGCCACGATGCCGGCGGCGCGCAGGCGCGCGGCGTTTTCGAGGCGCGAGTCGCCGAGCGCCTGTGCCCCGCCGGCCAGCAGGNNCGGTCATCGGTCTCCCCTGCACGGAACTTGATCCGACCTGGTCGCCTGGCGGCTCTGCATGACCCGGCTGGCGGGCCGCCTCTCGCAAGCCTCTGGCGACCCTGCATAATCTTTATACAAGAGCTTATGCTGAGCTCTTCCCCGATGCAAGTATCGGACGGCGTTTGGGGGGCTCCCCGCGGCCGACGACGGGCGGCTCGCGGCGGGCACTCCTACGACTGGCACTCCGGACACCAGTAGGTCGTGCGATTGTCGTCACCCTGACCGCGGAGACGGATGCGGCTGGCGGCGCCACAGCGCGGGCAGGCACGGCCCGCCCGGTCGTAGATGGTGCGATAGCGGTCTTGCCGGCCGTCGGTGGCGGACTGCTGCATGAGCGGCCGCAGGGCGCGCACGACGGCGAGCGCCTCGTCGTCGCTCACCGCGGCCAGCGCCCGCCACGGATCGACGCCGGCCGCCCAGCAGCCCTCCGACTTCCAGAAGTTGCCGATGCCGGCCACGGTGTGCTGGTCGAGCAGCGCGTCGCCGAAGGTGCGGGTGGGGTCGTCTTCGCGCAGGCGGCGCAGAAAGCGTGCCTCGTCGAAGGGCGCCGCCGCCACGATGTCGGGGCCCAGGCCGCGCAGGCGCGGGTCGGAGCGCAGCCGAGCCTCGGTGAGCAGCTCGAGCACGGGACCGCCGAACTGCACGACGGCGTCGTCGCCGCGGCCGATCACCAGCCAGGCGGCGCGTGGAGAGCGCGGCCAGGGCTCCCCGCGGGGCAGCACCCGCCAGGCGCCGGTCATGCGCAGATGGGAGTGGATGGCAAGGCCGCCGCCGAAATGCAGCAGCAGGTGCTTGCCGCGCGCCTCGACCGCCTCGACCGGGCGGCCGGCGAGCCGCTCGGGCCAGCGGTCGCGGGCAAAGCTCGGGTGCGGAGTGACGATGCGGTCGGGCACGTGGCCGGTGAGCGCGCCGCCCACACGCAGGGCCGCGTAGTGGATGGTGTCGCCCTCAGGCATTGCCGCGATCGAGGGTGAGGCGTCGGGGGCCCGGCCGAAAGCCCAGGTCGAGCAGCGCGCGTTCGCGCGGCGAGGCGATCGCCGGTCCGCCGTCGATCTTCTCGATGGCCAGGCGCGGCGCCCGACCCTCACGCACCGCCGCCGCCAGCGCGGCCAGCGCCAGCGGCACAGCCCACGAGGGCAGCGCCGGCGGGAATCCTCTCCCGACAGGATCGATACCCCGCGCGTCTGAAGCTCGTCGGTCGGCCGTTGTCACAGCACGATCCTCCTTGTTGCCCAATCCTACCCCGGAAGGCACGCGGACTCTCGCCGTCGAGGAACTCCAGATGCCACCGCGCAAGTGCCAACCTCTTGTCCTTCGCCGACCGTTGCTTCAATCTGATGCGATGGGTACCCCTCACCGATGTCGCTAACGGGCCACCGCTCTTCCAGCGTCGATCCAGCCATTCGCACGACCTTCCGGTCTCGCGCGATCGCGTTCAGCCGGTACTGGCTGCCGGTTCTCCTCTGGGCTGCGGCGATCTTCACCGGGTCCAGTGACACCCTCTCTTCGAACAACACGTCGCGGTTCCTGGAGCCGGTGATTCGCTGGGTGTTGCCGCGCCTGTCGGCCGAGGCCATCGATGCCGTCATGATCGTGGTACGGAAGGGTGGCCACCTGACCGAATACGCCATCCTCTCCATGCTGTGCTGGCGTGCCGTGCGGCAACCGGTGAGAGGCGACGCTCGGACATGGAGTTGGCGCGAGGCGGCGATTTCCCTGACGATGGCTACGGTCTACGCGGCCTCCGATGAATTCCACCAGCGCTTCGTGCCTTCTCGCACGGCGTCGCCGTGGGACGTTCTGGTGGACGCGTGCGGCGCGGCCATCGGGCTCGCGCTGATCTGGAGTCTCAGGCGGACTGGCTCGCGAACATGACATAATGGCGCGGCTTTGGGGGCATCCGGCGGCGGTGCGATGTCCCCCAACATCACGGTCTCGACCAGCGTGCATTTCCTCCTTCGACTCGCCTGCTCAGCGGCGGCCATCGTCATGCTCAGTGCGGCGCCGGCGGCGGCGGCCGATGGCGTCCTCCGGGGCGCGACGACCAGCCGCGGCGGCAAAGTGCCGTTCGTGGGAGTGGTGCTAACGATCGCCGACGCAGGCGGGCGCACGGTCGCCACGGCGCGTTCCGGCGATCAGGGGCGCTTCAGGTTTCCTCCCCTGCCCGCCGGCCGGTACCGCCTTCGCACGCAGGCGCTCGACCTCATCGACACCGACCGGGAGGTCGTGCTCTCCGCCGGGCAGACCACCGACCTCCAGATCGAGCTCGATCTGCTGCCGATGGCTGAGAGCGTGCACGTCGTGCCGTCGAGCGCGGATGCCGGGACGTTGACGATCGGCGCCCGGCCCATTCCGGTGGAAGGGCTGGTGGACGAGGCGCCGATTGCGACCGGCCGCGTCGAGGACGTGCTCACCCTCTTCCCCGGCATCGTGCAGACGGCCAGCGGGATCAGCATCAGGGGCAGCTGGCGCACGGGCCAGACGAGTGCCGAGGCGGATGACGCGATGCTGGCGGACGCCTCCACGGGAAACAAACCCGTCGCGCTCCCGGCCGACGCGGTCAGCACGATCGAGGCGCTGGGCTCGCCCTTCACCGGGGACCTCGGCCGCTTCTCCGCCGGAGTCACGGTCTTCCACACCCGCGCCGGCAGCGATCGGTGGCGGACACTCGCCAACGGGTTCTTCCCGAGTTTTCGCGTCGCCCGAGACAACCAGCTTCGGCCGGTCGCCGTCGACGGCTTCACGCCGCGCGTGACCGTCACCGGCCCGCTCATCAAGGGCCGGGTCGCGATCGCCGAGAGCGCGCAGTACTACTTCCAGAGTCACGACGCGCGATCTCGCCCGGCGGATGAACTGTCGACGCAGAAGGAAGCGCGGCTGTTCACGCGCGTCGACGCGACGCTGACGACAGGGCACACGCTCACGGTCAGCGGCGACGTCTTCGTCCAGCGACTGACCGCGTCGAACCTGAACACCTTCAATCCTCCCGGCGTGGCCTTCAACCTGGACCAGACGTCGCTCGGTGTCTCCGTGCGGGACCGGATCGTGCTCGACACCCACGGCATGCTCGAGAGTGGTCTTCATGTGGCCAGTTACGACGTGCGCATGGGGGGCAGCGGCGATGCCGACATGACGATAGCGCCCGCGGTGAACAGCGGGACCTACTTCAACACGCAGACGCGGCGCCCCGAGACCTGGCAGTGGACGGAGACGTTCTCGAGATCGGCTTCCGCCATGGGCGACCACGTGATCTCGGCCGGCATGGACCTCCTGCACGCCGCCTATAGAGGCACGAGTGCCAGCCGGCCCATCGACGTGCTTCGCGTCGACGGCACGCTGGCCGAGCGGACGACGTTCGGCCCGGAGTCGGCCGAGCACGTCGCGGCGACCGACGTCGTCCTGTTCGTCCAGGACGGGTGGCGTCCCTCCGATCGAGCGGTGATCGAAACCGGGTGGCGTCTCTCCCGCGACGGCGTGTCGGGCACGATGGCCGGCGAGGCTCGCGCCGGCGTCGCGTTCAATCTACGAAAGGATGGAACGAGCCACCTCTTCGGCGGCATCGGCACGTACCGTGAACGCACGCCACTCGTCGTCGGCGCGTACGCGCAGTTCGAGCAGCGAACCACGACTCGCTACGCGGCCGACGGCCAGACGGTCATCAGCGGTCCGGTGACGCTCATCCCCCGCGTCGACGGACGGCTTGGCGTCCCGAGCGCGTTGACATGGTCGGTCGGGTACGAGCACCGGGTGGGCCGTCGCCTGTCGTTGACGGGTTCGTATGTCGACCGCCGCGGGCGCAGCGAGTTGATCGTCGACCCCACACTCGATGGCGGTGGGGCGCTCGTCCTGTCGAGCCGGGGCGCGTCCCGGTACCGGGCCTTCGATGCGTCAGTGAGCGTCCTGCGGTCGGCGACGCTCGAACTCTCGGCGTCGTACACACGCTCGGCGTCCACCGCCGATCTGAACGCCTACTCCGCCTTCTTCGGGACCGGCCGTGTGCCGCTGATTCGAGCCAACGAGTATGGGCCGACCGACAGCGATACGCCGCACCGGCTGATCGCCAGGGGCCGGATGGAGGTGCGCAGCCGCTGGCTCGTCGTCCCGGTCCTCGAGGTGCGAAGCGGGTTCCCCTTTTCCGCGGTGGACGAGTATCGCGACACGGTCGGCGGCCGGAATGCGGCGGGCCGGTTCCCAACGGTGGTCGCGCTCAACATGTCGATCGAGCGCCGGGTCCGTGTGAAGGACTGGAACGTCTGGTTCGGCGTGCGGATGTTCAACGTGCTCAACCGATTCGCGCCCGTCGACGTGCAGCAGGCGATCGCCNNAATGCGTCTCTCGCACTAGACGTCGTTCCCGAGGTCGCCCATTTGCGTATCGCCCCCGGCGCCTTGATGTCACGCCCATTGTCAAGCCTTGACAACCAACTCAGCCGGACAAACAATGTCGGCGGAACACCGGGCCGCCCTCGCCCATTGACGCCAGCCTTCTCGGTGGCGCGACTCGCAAACCGGCTTCTAACCATGCCCGATAGCGTCGTGAGCGTTGGCTCCCGGGAACCCTCCGTGCGTGAAGCCGTGGTGCATGCCGCAGGGAACGGGCAC
>PMKG01000229.1 GCA_003157675.1 Acidobacteriota bacterium | reverse complement strand
AGCCCCTTCACCACCGCGTGGAAGAACCCCTTGCGCGCCGCGATCGTTCGCTTCAGCAGGGCGTTGATGATCTGGAGTTCCTTGTTGCCTGTCGGCTCGTCCAGGATGGCCGCGTGCTCTTCGGCAGCGTAGCCCCGGTGAATCAGCAGCGTGGCGTCGCCCCCATCGTCCACGATGAGCTGGGGCCCGCCGCCGTCCGGCCAGGTCAGCGCGCGCAGCGTGAACGCCCAGTACTCTTCGAGGCTCTCGCCNNCTGCGTCGAGAAGATGTTGCACGACGCCCACCGGACGTCGGCGCCCAGCTCCTTCAACGTCTCGATGAGGACAGCGGTCTGGATCGTCATGTGCAGCGAGCCCATGATGCGGGCGCCTGAGAGCGGCTTCTCGGGGCCGTACTTGCGCCGCGTCGCCATCAGGCCCGGCATCTCGTGCTCGGCCAGCGCGATTTCCTTCCGTCCGAAGTCGGCGAGTGCGAGGTCTTTCACCGCGAAGTCCTGAAGCGTGGCCACTCGATTCACAGTGCTCTCCTTGTCCGCAGCCGGGGCGCGAGGCCCCGGCGCAACTCTCTAGGCTACCGTGGTTCCGCCGCCCGCACAATGGCACGGCGATCGCCGGCGAGGACGCCCGCGCCACAGGACGATGCCGAAACTGCAATCCCCGGGAACCGCAAGCCCGGCAAGGGTTGCGTACCCCATGCGTGCGATCGCCGCCCGTCCGCACCACCCGCGCCGGCACCGTTGTTGCTCACGCACTTGGCGCGAGGTCACTCTGGAGGCATCTATGCACGGACGGGCGCCAGGCGGCTTCACGCTCATCGAACTGCTCATCGTGGTCGCGATCATCGGCATCATCGCCGCGATCGCCGTGCCGGGCCTGATGCGGGCCCGGATGGCCGGAAACGAAGCGTCGGCCATCGGCTCGCTGCGCGCCATCAACGCCGCCGAGGCCAGCTACGCGTCGAGCTGCGGTCAGGGAGCCTACGCGGGCACGCTGGCGGACCTCGGCAAACCGCCGCAGGCCGGCACCGAGGGATTCATCGGGCCGGATCTGAAAGCCGACCCCTCCACCAAGAGCGGCTACACGCTGACGATGTCGGCCGGGGCCGCGGCCGCTGGCGGCGTGACGGGGTGCAACAACCCGTCGTCGCTGGCGCTGGCCTACTTCGTGGCCGCCGACCCGCTCGTGGCCAACTCCACGGGGACGCGTCGCTTCGGCACCAACCAGGCGGGCACGATCTACCAGTCGACGGCGAACCCGCCGGAAGCGCTGGTGGTCACGCTGGTCGGCGCGCCGCCCGGAGCGGCGCCGATACAGTGAAGACGCGCGGCTGACGGCCCGCGGCTGGCGACTGGAGGCCGTGTTACGCGTCCTACGATGGGAACGGCCGCAAGTCGCATGCCGCGAGCCGCAAGCCGGGAGGCGGTCAGGACGTGAACCGACCCACGGCGACGGTGGCCGGCCTCAGCACGTCGTCGCCGATGCTGTAGCCCGGGCGGATCACGCTGACCACGCGGTCGTCGAGTGCCGGGTCGGTCACCGGAACGATCGAGACGGCTTCGTGGCGTCGGGGATCGAAGGCCGCACCGTCATCGCGAAAGCGGACGACCTGGTAGGAGGCCAGCTTCGAGAGGAACAGGTCGCGGACGAGTTCCACGCCCTTGAGGAGAGCCGGGTCGCCCTGTGCGGCTGACGAGCCGGTCGCGATGGCGCGGTCGAGGTTGTCGGCCACGTCCAACATGTCGTTCAGGAGGGCCCTGCGGGCGCGGTCGACCTCCTTGTCCACGTCGCGGCGGAGCCGCGCGCGGACCTGCTCGAACTCCGCCGCGCTCTCTCGGTACCGCTGGGCATGGGCCTGGATGGCCTTGTCCTTCTCCGCGAGCTGCTGTTCGAGCTCCTCGAGGTAATTCGGCTTCCGGGGCCGTCCGGCCTCGGCGGTCGCCCCGGTGTCGCCCTGCGCCCACCAGCGGCGATCGACCACCTTGACCGGTTCCTCGGCGTTCGTGTCGAGTGTGTCGTTCTTGTCCATGGCGTCGCTGCGGCGGGCTCACGCCACCGGCGTCGCGGCCTTGAAGCCGAACGTCAGGTGGTCGTCCTCGAGCCCGATCGACACCGTGCCGCCGTGCTCGAGCTGTCCGAACAGGATCTCGTCGGTCAGCCGGTCGCGCACCTCGGCCTGCACGACGCGCGCGAGCGGGCGGGCCCCGTAGACCGGGTCGTAGCCGCGGACGGCCAGCCACAATCGCGCCGCCGGCTCGAGCGTGATGGCGATCTTCCGCTCAGCGAGCTGCGATTCGAGCTGGAGGACGAACTTCTCGACGATCGTCTCCATCACCGACGGACTGAGCGGGGCGAAGTTGACGATGGCGTCGAGGCGGTTGCGGAACTCCGGCGTGAACGCGCGCTCAACCGCCTCGGAGAGGGCGGTGTCGGTCATGGCGCGGTCGCCGAAGCCGATGAGGCTCTTGCCGATGTCTCGCGCGCCGGCGTTGCTCGTCATGATGAGGATGACGTTGCGAAAGTCGACGGTGCGGCCCTGAGAGTCGGTGAGGCGCCCGTCTTCGAGTATCTGCAGAAGGATGTTGAACACGTCCGGGTGGGCCTTCTCGATCTCGT
>PMKG01000411.1 GCA_003157675.1 Acidobacteriota bacterium | reverse complement strand
TCGAACCTGCGACCCCCGGCTTAGAAGGCCGGTGCTCTATCCACCTGAGCTACGGGCGCGTGGTCTGAATTGCCGCCAGTCGATGCTCTATTGGGCCATGCGTTTCTCGCTCCGTCGGACGCCACGGCTCGTACCATCACCCGCCCGCCAATGACTTGGGCGCCAGCCCCCTCCGCGCAATCAACGCCCGACGTCTCGGCAGCCCTGCCCTTCGACTCGGNNTCGAGGGGTGAAGGGCCGCCCTACCGAAGACGGCGTCACACAGCCCTGAGACGTGAGCCTTGAGCCCTGAGCCTTCACGGCGAGCGAGGATGACTGGTCCGAGCGAGCGCTCCGTTGAGCTACGGGCGCACGCGCCAATCTTATCATCGGCTGGCGACCGATCGACGGCTGGCCAGGAGACCGGCCCCACCCATGCGATCTGGCGGCACGGGTCCAGGGACGCGCCGAAGGCCGCGCGAAACAAAAACGCCCCTCTTGTCAGGAATGTGTCGTGAATCGAGGCACGACGCACCTTACGGGCGGGAAGAGGACAGCACGAACGCTCCGTCCCGTGTGCGCGCCAGGAACTGCAGTCGCGTCAGTGTGACGAGCAGCTCGTCGCACGTGCGCCCGTCCAGTCCCCACAGCCGTTGGGCCTGCGCGCTCGTGAGGCGCAACCCGGGCATTTCGAGATACTCCGCGCGGGCTCGTCTCAAGACCGTTTCGTCCACCACTGTCTCTGGAGCCATTTGCTCGCTCCTCACAGGGGCGACGGCACGTCGCGTCACATATCTTACTCCTCGACCCTCATCCTGTAAAGCGCCTGAACCGCGTGCGTGCGATCCGGGATGCGCTCGCCGCCATTCTGACCGTGGCAATCGAGGCTGGGAATCAGTCTCGATTACGCCGTCCCGTCGTACGGATCGGGGATAATGCCGAGGTGGAAGCACTCCCGAGCCGCCCGTCCTCCTTCGATCTCAACACCGCCGTCGGCGTGTCGGACACCGACGCCGCCGAGCGGCTCCGCACCGACGGTCCCAACGAACTGCCGTCGTCCATGCCGCGCAGTGTGCTGGGCATCGCGCTCGACGTCGTCCGCGAGCCGATGTTCCTGCTGCTCGTCGCGAGCGGCGCCGTCTACCTCGCTCTCGGCGACCTCGTCGAGGGGCTCCTCCTGCTGGCGTTCGTCTTCGTCGTGATGGGCATCACGCTCTACCAGCAGCGAAAGTCCGAGCGCGCCCTCGAGGCCCTCCGCGACCTGTCGAGCCCCCGCGCGCTGGTGATCCGCAGCGGCCGCCGGAAGCGGATCGCGGGGTGCGAGGTGGTGCGTGGCGACCTGGTCATGCTGGCGGAGGGGGACCGCGTCCCCGCCGATGCCGTCCTGCTCGAGACGACCAGCCTCACCGTGGACGAGTCGCTGCTGACCGGCGAGTCGGTGCCGGTGCGAAAGCGGGCGGCTCATGTCGCGGAGGCGGAGGCAGGCCTGAAGGCCCGCCCTACGTACGACGTCACGCCGGACCCGGAGGCCCGCCTCACCTACGACGTCACGCCGGGCGGCGACGACCTGCCGTTCGTCTTTTCCGGGACGCTCGTCGTCCAGGGCCAGGGGGTGGCCGAGGTCCGGGCCACCGGCACCCAGACCGAGCTCGGCACGATCGGGAAGGCGCTCCAGTCGCTCGCATCCGAGGACACGGCGATCGAACTGGAGACGAGGCAGCTCGTGCGTCGCCTGGCCGTCCTCGGCGCCACGCTCTGCGTCATCGTTGTCGTCGTGTACGGCCTCACGCGCGGCGACTGGCTGCACGGCGTGCTCGCCGGGATCACGCTGGCCATGGCCACACTGCCCGAGGAGTTCCCCGTCGTCCTGACGGTTTTCCTCGCGCTCGGCGCCTGGCGGCTCTCGCAGCGCCAGGTGCTCACGCGCCGGGTCCCGGCCATCGAGACGCTCGGCGCGGCCACGGTCCTGTGCGTCGACAAGACCGGCACGCTGACGATGAACCAGATGACGGTGCGCCGCATCGTCACCTCGCAGCTGGCCCATGAGGTGCGCGGCGACGGGCTGGACCTGCCGGAAGCGTTCCACGAGACGGTGGAGTTCGCCATCCTCGCCAGCCAGCGCGACCCCTTCGACCCGATGGAGAAGGCGTTCAAGCAGCTCGGCGAGCGCTACCTCGCTCAGAGCGAGCACCTGCACGCCGACTGGACGCTGGTCCGCGAGTACCCGCTGTCGGAGCGGCTGCTCGCCATGTCGCGCGTGTGGCGGTCGCGCGAGACGGAGGACTACGTCATCGCGGCCAAGGGCGCGCCGGAAGCGATCGCCGACCTCTGCCATCTCGACGGCGAGGGCCTTCGCGAGCTGACGGTCTCAGTGACGTCGATGGCGGCCGACGGCCTGCGGGTGCTCGGCGTTGCGCGCGCGACGTTCCGCCCCGAGGCCCTGCCCGGCGAGCAGCACCAATTCCCGTTCGAGCTGCTCGGCCTGGTCGGCCTCGAGGATCCCGTGCGGCCAACCGCCGTGGACGCCGTGCGCCAGTGCGACGCCGCCGGCGTCCGGGTCGTCATGATCACGGGCGACTACCCGGGGACGGCGACGAACATCGCCCGCCAGGCGGGGCTCCGGACCGACGCCGTCGTGACCGGCGCCGAGCTCGACGCGATGTCCGACGCGGAACTTCGCGAGTGCGTGCGCACGACCGGCATCTTCGCGCGCATGGTGCCGGGACAGAAGCTGCGGCTGGTCGAGGCGTTCAAGGCGAACGGCGAAGTGGTGGCGATGACCNNCCGCGCACATCGGCATCGCCATGGGCGGCCGCGGCACCGACGTCGCCCGCGAGGCGGCGTCGCTCGTCCTGCTCGACGATGACTTCACGTCGATCGTGCAGGCGGTGCGCCTCGGCCGGCGCATCTTCGACAACCTGAAGAAGGCGATGGCGTACATCTTCGCCGTCCACGTGCCGATTGCCGGCATGTCGCTGCTGCCGGTGCTCCTCAAGTGGCCGCTCGCGCTGCTCCCGGTGCACATCGTCTTTCTGGAGCTCATCATCGACCCGGCCTGCTCGGTCGTCTTCGAGGCGGAAGAGGAGGAGGCCGACGTCATGCGCCGGCCGCCGCGCCGCCGGGAGGACCGATTGTTCGGCACGCGCACGCTCGTGGTGAGCCTCGCGCAGGGGCTGGCCGTCCTGATGATGGTAATGATCGTGTTCGGGATGGCGCTCCGGTGGGGCTACGGCGAGCAGGAGGCGCGGGCGCTCTCGTTCACCACGCTCATCGTCGCGAACCTCGGCCTCATCTTCGCCAACCGCTCGTGGTCGCAGACGATCCTGTCGAGGCTCGGGTCGCGGAACTGGGCGCTCTGGTGTGTCACCGGGGGCGCGGCCGTGTTCCTCGGGTGCGCGCTCTACATCCCCGCGCTGCGGGGGGTGTTCAAGTTCTCGGTGTTGAGCGTGTGGGACGTCCTGATGTGCGTGGGCTTCGGGGCGGCGAGCACCGTGTGGTTCGAGTTGCTGAAGGTCTTCACGCGGACGCGGGCCCGCAGCTGACGCGTGCTACCGGACCGCGCGCAGGAAGCGGACGAGGATGAGCACGAGCAGCGTCACGAGGTAGAACTGCAGGCCCCAGAGCAGGACCTTCGTCGTCTTGGACATCTTCACGCGCGGCATGACGCTTCCTTCCCTGAGCCTTGAGCCCTGAGCCTACGTGTTGAGCTCCGGCCCCTTCATGATGTCGTTGTAGCGGATCACCCCGAAGAGCCGATCCTGGTCGTCCACGACGGGGATCATCCCGAAGCCGTACTTCTCGAACATCTTCTCGAGGTCGTCGCGCAGGTCGTTCTCCTGAGCCGCGACCACCGGCGAGATCATGATGTCGCCGAGCGTGGTGTCGTCGGACGCGAGCACGAGGTCGCGCAGGTCCACCACGCCCTGCAGCACCGGCGCCTCGTCGCTGACCACGTACAGGTAGGAGAGTGTGCGCGGCTCGTGCCGGGCCCCCCGGATCTCCCGCAGCACGTCGCCGACCTTCGCCGTGGCCGGCCGCGCGATGAAGCTCGACGAGATCATGTCTTTCGCCGTCGCCTCCCGCTCGGTCAGCAGGTTGGTCACCGCCTTGGCGCGCACCGGGCCCAGCCAGGCGCTGACCTCCCGCATCTTCTCCTGCGGCAGCGAGGCGAAGAGGTTGGCGAGCTGCAGCACGGTCATCCGGTCGAAGATCGAGCGCCCCTGGTCCGACGTCAGGTCCTCGATGATCTGGCGCTGCGCCCGGGGCTCGGCCTCGGTCAGCGTCTCGGCCGCCTTCTCGGGATCGAGGGCGGAGAACAGGGCCTGCTGCTCGGTGCCGGACAGCTCTTCGAGGGCGTCAGCCAGGTCCTCGCCCGGCAGGTCCTGCAGCTGGCTGCGCGTGACCGAGAGCTTCAGCCGGTCGGTCGGGATCGCGTCTTCGAGCGACAGCGGCTGGACGTACTTCCACGACACCAACCGGTCGCCCGCCCGCGTCACCCGCCCGAGCCCCCAACGGCGCAGGAAGCCGTTGAANNCGGCCGTCGATGTCGAGGATCGTCCGGCCCATCAGGTGCTTGTCCACCAGGATCCAGCCGGGCTGGTCCACGAACGGCGGGTAGGCGCCGCCCGGCTCCGGGTGGACGAAGATCGCATCGTCCTCGATCTTGATGACCTTGTCCCACGGGACGAACTCGGTCGGCTTCCCCCAGCCGTGGTCGATGAAGATCCCGGCCGCCTCGGGGAACGGCTCCACCTGCGAGAAGACCAGGTCGGTGACCCGGCCGATCCGGTCGCGGATCGATCCGGCGACCACCGGCCGCTTCAGCAGCTGCGAGAAATGCAGGAAGTGCATCCCGCTGCCGGGGCCGTGAGGCGCCGGAATGCCGGGCGAATCGTTCGGGTGCGGCGGGTTCTTCGGCAGGTTGACCATGATAGCCCTCCTAGTCCAGCAGCGTCGGGAAGAGGGTTGTGATGCCGAGCACGGTGGACATCAGGATGACGAGCGTGACGATCGTGCCGTTGGCGAAGTTCTGCCAGCGGGTGTTGACGTGCTCGCCCACGTGCCCCTCGTCGTTGAGCAGGAGCAGGAGGAAGAGCAGGCCCGACGGCAGGATGGTGACGGCGACCACCTGCACGAACATCGTGATCGTGACGAGCGGCGCGTTCGGGATCAGGACGACGGCGCCGGAGGTCAGCAGCATGACGAGGTAGAACAGGTAGAACCAGTGGGCGTCGCGCACGCTGTTGTTGAGCGAGTGCGCCCAGCCGAACACCTCGCCCACCGCCCACGAGGTGGAGAGCGAGATGCAGAGCGCGCCGAGAAAGCCCGCGTCGAACAATCCGAGAGCGAAGAGTCGCCTGGCCCATTCCCCCTCTCCGCGGGGCAGCAGCGGCGCCAGCGCCTGCGCCGTCTGCCGCGCGTCCTCGATCACGATCGGCGGGTGATGGTAGAAGAACGCGGCGCCGGTGGCGATGATGATGAACACCGCCACGCCGCACGTCAGCAGCGCCCCGGCCATCGTGTCCCACTTGCCGAAGGTGATGTCCTTGACGTCGAGCCCCTTGTCCACCACCGCGCTCTGCTGGAAGAAGATC
>PMKG01000076.1 GCA_003157675.1 Acidobacteriota bacterium | reverse complement strand
GGCATGGCCGACGAGCCCTTCTGCCCCGTCTCGAACGGCTCCTCGACCTCGCCGATCTCGGTCTTCTGGAGCCCGCGGATCTCGAGCGCGAACGTCTCGAGCGAGGACGCCGTGATGGCCAGCGTCGAGAGCAGCTCGGCGTGCCGATCGCGCTGGATGATCTGCGACGACACCGGCGCCGGCTCGAGGCCGAGGCGCGCGCAGACGGCCGCCTCGATCGACGGGTCGAGGTGGGCGAAGGTGCCGACCGCCCCCGAGAGCTTGCCGACGTTGATGACGGCGCGCGCGCGGCGCACGCGCTCCATGTTCCGCTGCGTCTCCGCGTGCCAGATCGCCAGCTTGAGGCCGAACGAGATCGGCTCGGCGTGCACGCCGTGCGTCCGGCCGATCATCGGCGTGTGGCGGTGCTCCTCGGCCCGCGCCCGGATCGCGTCCGACAGCGCCGCGAGCCCCTCGAGGATGAGGTCGCACGCCTCGCGCATCTGCAGCGCCTGCGCCGTGTCGATGACGTCCGAGGAGGTGAGGCCGAAGTGCAGCCAGCGCGCCTCTTCGCCCACGCGCTCGGCCACGGCCGTCGTGAAGGCGATGACGTCGTGCCTGGTCCTCGCCTCGATCTCCTCGATGCGCGCCACGTCGAACCCGCCGCGCTCGCGGATCGCCGCCGCCGCCGACGCGGGGATCACGCCGGCGTCGGCCATCGCCTCGGCCGCCGCCACCTCGACCTGCAGCCAGGTCTCGAACCGTCGCTGCTCGCTCCAGATCCGTCCCATCGCGGCGCCGGTGTATCTGGTGATCATGAGCACCTCACACAGGATGACTCACGGACCGAGGCGCAGGCGCTCGGCCGGGTACTGCCAGCCGTCGAGCGGGCCCAGCACGGTTCCCGCCAGCGCCTCATCGGAGAACAACGCGACCGCGACGCGCCGGAGGTCGTCGGCGGTCACCCGCTCGATCCCCGCCAGCGTCTCGTCGAGGCCGAAATGCCTGTCGAAGTAAATCGCCTGCCGGCCGAGCTGCGACATCCGGCTCGCCGTGTTCTCGAGGCCCAGCATCAGGCTGCCCTTCAAGTGATCCTTGGCGCGCCGAAGCTCCGCCTCGGGGACCGCCGAGCGCCTGAGATTCCGCAGCTCCTCGACGATGAGGTCGATGACCTCGGCCGCCTTGTCGGTCGCGCACCCGGCGTAGATCGTCAGCAGGCCGGTGTCACGGTACGCGCTCAGGCCGCTGAAGATCGAGTAGGCCAGGCCGCGGCGCTCCCGCACGTTCTGGAACAGCCGCGAGCTCATCGACCCGCCGAGCAGCGTGTTGAGCACGTAGCCGACGTAGCGGTCGTCGTGGCACTGGGCGTGGGCCGAGGTGCCGAGGCAGACATGGACCTGCTCGAGGTCCTTGTTCCGCACGCTGAAGGCCGCCACCGCGTCGGGCCGCCTGTCGTCGACCGGGTCGCCGGAGGCCGCGGCACGGCCGAACGCCGATTCGACCAGCTCGCGGACCCGCGCGTGCTCGAGGTTACCCGCCGCCGAGATCACGAAGTTGCCCGGGGTGTAGACGCGCTCGAAGTAGTGTCGCAGCGCGTCCCCGGTCAGGCCCTCGACCGATTCGCGCGTGCCGAGGATAGGCCGCCCGAGCGGGTGCCCGTCCCAGAAGCTCTCGGTGAACAGTTCGTGCACGAGATCGTCGGGCGTGTCCTCGACCATTTTGATCTCTTCGAGGATCACCTTCTTCTCGCGCTCGATGTCGCCGGCGTCGAGCGCCGGGTGCAAAACGACGTCGGCCAGGATGTCGACGGCGCGCGGCAGGTGCTCGTCGAGGACCTTGATGTAGTAGCCGGCGTACTCCTTGGCGGTGAACGCGTCGAGCTGACCGCCGACCGAGTCGATCTCCTGCGCGATGTCCTCGGCGGTGCGGGTCAGCGTCCCCTTGAAGAGCATGTGCTCCACGAAATGGGCGATGCCCCCCGACTCCGCCGGTTCGTGGCGCGAGCCGCGCGCCAGCCAGACGCCGATGCTGACCGAGCGCACCGAGGGCATCGACTCGGTGAGCAGGCGGAGGCGGTTCGCGAGTTCCTCCCGGACGATCATCGGATGCCACCGTGCCTTCGCTGCGATCGACCCTCTGACCGGCGGGATCCCCGGGGGTCGCGCGAGCGGTCCGCCGGCCCGCCATCTATCCGCAAACAATTGATAGGCAATGAATTAGAGCTGAGGGCCACAGGCCATGATAGCACGGCGTGTCGCGCGCCACAACGGCCGCATCCAGCGTGTTGGCGAGGACGCCCGCGCTATGCGCGAGCCTGGCGTCGGGGCACGGGCCACGGCTGAGTTACTTCTGCGCGCGAAGACGGTATAGCCCCAGGAACTACATCGAGCGGCCCCGGCGGGGGTATGGTGGCACGGCGCTGTGCCCCCCTGAGCCGACCGGATCGACCGGACTGGTCCCGAAGTGGGTTCAGATGTCCACATGGAGGCTGCCTCATGACGCTCCTGTTGTCCGCACGCCGCTTGCGGCTACGCGCCGCGGCCTCGATTCTCGTGGCCGCTGTCCTGTGCGTCGTGGTCATCGCAGTTCCGGCGACTGCCGAACCTGGACATGAACTGTATGTCATCAACCAGAAGCCCCCTTCCGTCTCGGTGGTCGACCCGGTCCACTGGGGAATCGTCCAGACGATCCCGCTCGATCCCGAGCCGACCGCAGCGGTGATCGACTCGGAGGGGCGCTTCCTGTTCATGCTGCACCGCGGGTTCATCCGGCCCGATGGCGGCGCGAAGCCGGCGCAGGGCGAACTGGTCGTCTACGACCTCGCCTCTCGCGGGCGAATCCGGGCCATCCCGCTCGGCTGGAACGTCACGGACCTGGTCTTCTCGATCGACGGCCGCTACCTCCTCTGCGTGGGCGAGGGCAAACGCGGGACGAAGAAGACGCCGGAGGAGTTCGGGAGCATCACGGTCGTCAGCGCACGGACGGGCGAGGTCTCCGCCCAGCTATCGGCCGGTCGCATGGGACTGCAGGTGGCGCTCACGGCGGACGCGTCCCGCATTTTCGTGTTGAGCATCGGCGACGTGTGGAAGAAGACGAAGAACGAGCCATCGGTCCTGGCGGTCTTCGCGCCCGACAACCCGCGGCCCCTGGCGACGTGGCCGCTCGACCGGGCCAGCAAGCTCGCCTTGTCGCTCGACGAGAAGTGGCTGTACGTGCTCGATGGAGGCTGGCCGTTGAAGAAGGAGGCCGAGCACCGCAACGGCCAGGTGCACGTGTTCGACGCGGCGACGCTGGCGAGCGCCGGCGTCCACGACGTGGGCACGCAGCCCGGGACGCTGGAGGTGAATCCGGACGATTCGCTCAGCGTGCTGTCGGAGACGTCCCTGAAGGACGCCCACGGCAGGCTCTACCGCCTGCGCGGAACCGAGAAGCTGGAGGCGATCATGGATCCAGCAGCAAGGTCGCGATCCTCGACTTGAAGGAGAGCACGATCCAGCAGGTCGTCTCGACCGGGCGGGGCAGCGTCAAGTTCGGCAAGTTCATGGGCGCCATGGCGCTCAGCGTGGCGTTGACGTCGTTGAGCTACGGCGCTGGCGCCGCGACAGCGGGCGGCTCGCCGTTCTTCTTCTACAACGTGTACACCATCAAGCCCCGGGCGCCGAACGTCGTGCTGGCGCACAGCGCCGACGGACAGTTCATCTACGCCCTCAACACGCAGACCGACGACGTGACTGTCGTTCGCGTCAGCAACGGCAAGATCCTGGACAAGATTCCGGTCGGTGGAGGATGCCGGGGCGTGGACCTGGCGCCGGGAGGCCAGTTCGTCTACACCTACGCACGCGGAGAGGTCAGCTTCATCGATACGCACACCCACAAGAAGACCGTGGCCTACAAGGCGCCGACCGGCAAGGTGCACGCCGCCTTCACGCTCGACGCCGATGCCGCGTTCGTCGCGCTGACGGATCAGCAGTTGGTGATGTGGAGCCTCGAGACGGGGCAGGCGACGCGCACGATCAGCGGATTCGGCGAGCCGTTTCTCCTGCTCGACCCGCGTGTGCGCTGAATCGCTCCATCCGACGCACCGCCGCCGGAGTTCGTCGTAAGATCGAAAGCAGGGGCCCACGGACTCGACGATGGCGTGGGTCGAAGAAAATGCCCCGCGTTGAGGACGACCAATGCGAGAGCGAATGCGCCGGGCGCTTCCCGCGATCATCGGGCTCGCGCTGTTCGCGGTGACGCTGGCCGTGCTGCGGGCGGAACTGCGCACGGTCGGGTGGCAGGAACTGACGGGCGCCATCCTGCGCACGCCACCCTGGCGGCTGGGGTGGGCGGTGCTCCTCACGGTCCTCAATTACGCGACATTCACCGGCTACGACCTCGTGGCCTTCGCGCATATCGGGAGGCGCCCGGCTCGGGGCCGGGTCATGCTGGCGTCGTCGCTGGCGTACGCGATTGCCAACAACGTCGGCTTCGCGATGCTGCCCGGAGCGTCCGTCCGGTTCCGCTTCTACACGCGATGGGGCGTCGCGGCCGACGATCTCTCCCGAATCATCGTGTCGTGCACCGTCACATTCTGGCTCGGGCTCCTGGCGGTCGGCGGACTGAGCCTCGCGCTGGGCCCGCTCGCCCGTGCGGACGACATGGCGGCGCACCAGCTGGTAGCGGCGGCCGGCTGGCTCCTGGTGCTGACGAGCGTGGCGTATGCCGTCGCGACGGTCATCCGGCGCCAACCGGTCCGCATCGGGACGTTCGAACTGCCACTTCCTTCGACCGGGGTCGCGCTGGCGCAACTGACGGTATCCACGTTGGACTGGGCGCTGGCTGGCGCCGTGCTGTACGTGCTGCTCCCACCGAGCACCCTGACGTTCCCGGGTTTGCTCGCCGCCTTCCTCGCCGCGCAGCTGCTGGCCCTGGCGAGCCACGTTCCGGGAGGCGTGGGCGTGTTCGAGGGGCTGATGCTGCTCCTCCTGAAGCCCGTGCTCTCGCCCGCCGAGGTGCTGCCCGCCCTGGTTGTCTATCGCGTGGTGTACTACCTGCTCCCGCTCGCCGGGGCGCTGGTGGTGCTCGCCGCGAACGAGGCCCGAGAGCGCCAGGCTCCCGTGGTTCGCGCGAGTGCCCGGTTTGGCCGTTTCGCCGAAATGGTGACCCCGCGCGTCATCGCGGCGTTCACGTTCATCGCCGGGCTGATCCTGCTCTTCTCGGGCGCGACGCCGGCGGCCCGGGACCGGCTGGCCCTCCTCGGTGGCGTGCTGCCGCTCAGCCTGATCGAGGCGTCCCACTTCCTCAGCTCCGTCGCGGGCGCCGGGTTGCTGCTGCTGTCGCAGGGGCTGACGCGGAGGCTCGATGCCGCGCACGCCCTGGCGTTCGCCGCTCTCGCCGTCGCGACCGTCGCCTCGCTGCTGAAGGGCGCGGGCTACGGCGAGGTGGCGATGCTTGCGGCCCTCCTGCTGGTGTTGTGGCGGGCGAAGCCGGCCTTCGACCGCAGGGCGGCGCTCTTCGACGCGCCGTTCTCCGCCTACTGGGCCGCGTCGGTCATCGCGGCGCTCTCGACGTCCATCTGGTTGGGGTTCTTTGCGTTCAGACACGTGGAGTATTCGAATCAGTTGTGGTGGCGGTTCTCGGTGTCCGGCGATGCCTCGCGCTTTCTTCGCGCCTCGGTCGGGGCCGCGGTGCTGGTCCTGCTGTTTGCCGTGTCCCGACTCCTCAGGCACGCGCGGCCCGAGGCCAGCGAGCCCACCGACGCCGATCTCGCCGACGCCGCAGGCGTCATCGCGGCGCAGACCTACACGTTTCCCCACCTCGTCTACCTGCGCGACAAGACCCTGTTGTTCAACGAGCAGAAGACCGCTTTCGTGATGTACGCCGTGCAGGGACGGACGTGGGTCGCGCTTGGCGACCCGGTCGGACCACCGGAATGTCACCCCGACCTCATCCGGGCCTTCCTGGAGCGCTGCGACGACTACGGGGGCGTCCCGGTCTTCTACGCGGTCCGCAAGGAGCAGCTCCATCACTACGCGGACTTCGGCCTGACGGTCGTCAAGTTGGGCGAGGAGGCGGTCGTGGGTCTCGCGACCTTCTCGCTCGAAGGCGGGCACGCAAGCAAACTTCGCCAGATGCAGCACCGGTTCGAGAGGGAGGGGGGCACGTTCCGCGTCGTATCGGCTGCCGAGGTTCCGCACATCCTCGACGCGCTGCGCGAGGTGTCGGACGACTGGCTGAAGAGCAGGGCGGGGGCCGAGAAAGGGTTCTCTCTCGGCTACTTCGATCCGGCGTACCTCTCGCGCTTCCCGGTGGCGGTCGTCGAACGGCAAGGGCGCATCCTGGCATTCAGTAGCCTGTGGCCCGGCCCGGGGATGGTTGAACTGTCTTCCGACCTCATGCGGCATCGCCACGACGCGCCCAAGGGCATCATGGAGATCCTCTTCTCGCACCTGCTCACGTGGGGAAAGGATCACGGCTACCGCCGGTTCGCTCTCGGCATGGCGCCGCTTTCCGGCGTCGCGACCTCGCCCGTCGAGACCTCGCCCGTCGCGTCACTGTGGAACCGGCTCGGCACGTTCCTGTTCGAGCACGGCGAGGCGATCTACAGGTTCCAGGGATTGCGCGCGTTCAAGGACAAGTTCGATCCGGTCTGGGAACCTCGTTACCTGGCCTACGTGGGAGGGATGAGACTGCCCCGCATTCTGGCGGATGTGTCCGCGCTCATCGCCGGCGGCTATCGCAAGATCTTCCTCGGCTGACGGCGCAGGGCTGAAGCCCTGCGCCATCTGCAGAGGGGCTTGCGGAGATTCCCAGATAGCGCAGGCCTTCAGCCCTGCGCCACTGCCGGCCACCTCGTTGTACCTCACGCCCTGCCCGCGAGCCGGTGTCAATCCGTCATAATGGGGTCGACGGGACCCCTATGTCTTCACCGCACGCCGCTCCTCTGCCCGATATCGCCGGACTCGAGCGGGCCGCACTCGAGGCGCTGCTCGAGTCACACGGCATCGAGCCGTACCGCGTGCGACAGCTCTTCCGCTGGGTGTTCGCCCGCGGCGTGACCGATTTCGCGCTGATGACGGATCTGTCCAAGTCGCTCCGCGCGAGCCTGCCGGCGCTCGTCCGTGTCTCGCGTCCGCTCGTCGCCGGCTCGGAGCGCTCGTCGGACGGCACGACGAAGCTGCTCGTCGAACTCGACGACGGCCGCCGGATCGAGTCGGTGTACATCCCCGACTCTCCGGGCGACACCTTCTGCATCTCGACGCAGGTCGGCTGCGCGATGAAGTGCGCCTTCTGCCTCACCGGGAAGATGGGGCTCGCCCGCAACCTGACCGCCGGCGAGATCGTCGGCCAAGTCCGCGCTTTGGCCAGCGCCTTCGGCCTCACCGCCTCTCGCTTCAACATCGTCCTGATGGGGATGGGCGAGCCGCTGCACAACTACGAGGAGACGATGAAGGCGCTGCGGATTCTCGGCGACACGGAAGGGTTCGCGGTGCCGCCCCGGCGCGTGACGATCTCGACGGTCGGCCTGGTGCCCGCGCTCGACCGCCTGGCGCGGGAGGCCTACATGCCGAACCTCGCCGTGTCGCTCCACGCCACGACCGAGGCGCAGCGCGACATGCTCGTCCCCGCCAACCGGAAGTACCGCATCGAGGAGATCATCGACGCGTGCCGCCGGTTCCCGGTCAGGCGCCGCGACCGGATCACCTTCGAGTACGTCATGCTGGCGGGCGTGAACGATTCGCGCGAGGACGCGCGCCGGCTGGTCCGGCTGCTCGACGGTCTCCAGGTGAAGGTGAACCTGATCCCGCTCAACGAGGCGGCCAGCATCCCCTTCTCGCGCCCGTCCGACGAGCGCGTCAACGAGTTCGCCCGCATCCTGGCCGATCGCCGCCTGACCGTGTCGGTTCGGAAGAGCCGCGGGCGCGACATCCGCGCGGCCTGCGGCCAGCTGATCGTGGAGGGAACGCAGAAGTCGGCGGCGCAGAGGCTCGCGGAATTGCTCACCTAGGCTCGCGACTTGCAGCTTACGGCTTACGCCCTACGCCTTACGCCACGACGTCCGCCATCGGAGGGTTCGCAGAGGTTGGCCGCACACGGATCCGCTCGTTCCGCGCGCGGCCGGGCGTGATGCGCAGCTTCAGGTAGTTGTCGGTCAGCGCGAGTGACCCGTCCTCGATCGTCAGCGCCGGCAGTTCCCGCCCCACCATGCGCTCGTAGAACCGAACGGTCTTCTCGCGCCCCGCGGCCCGCAGCTCCTCCGCGCGCCGCCGGATCTCCGCGCCGGGGACCCGCTCGTCCATCCGCGCCGCCGCCGTGCCGGGACGATCGGAATACGGGAACACGTGCAGGTGCGTCAGTGGCAGCCCGTCGATCGCCTGCCGCTGCACGGCGAAATCGCAGTCGGTCTCGCCGGGAAACCCGACCATGAGATCGGTGCCGATGGCGGCATCGGGCATCCGGTCGCGGACGCGGAACACGATCTCGCGGTAGCGATCGGCCGTGTACGGGCGGCGCATCGCCGAGAGGATGCGGTCGCTCGCGTGCTGCAGCGGCAGGTGCAGGTGCGGCGCGAACCGGGGTGACGCCGCCAGGAGATCGACGATCTCGTCGCTGCAGTCCATCGGTTCGAGCGAGCTGAGGCGGAGCGTCACGTCGAGCGACTCGGCCTGCCGGTCGAGGGCCTCGAGCAGGTGGAACAGGCTGCACCGAGGCTGCAGGTCGCGGCCCCAGGACCCGAGATGCACGCCGGTCAGCCAGATCTGCCTGAAGCCCGCGTCGGCGAGGCCGCGCACTTCGTCTAGCACCAGTCGAAGCGGCAGACTTCGCCCCGGCCCGCGAGTGGTGGGGACGATGCAGTAGGCGCATCGCTCGTCGCATCCGGTCTGCACTCGCAGCGGATAGGCCGTGCGGCCGCGATCCCCGGGTCGAAGCGTCGCGGCTGGCGCGGCGCGGCCGGCGAGGGGCGAATCAGTCGGCGCATCGTCGACGCGCGGCAGGATGGTGACGCCGGGCATCCGGCTGATTTCGTCTCGCCGCCGGGCGGCGTAGCAGCCGGTCACCTGGATTCTCGCCCGCGGGTTGAGTCGCGCGACGCGGCGAATGGCATTGCGGGCGGCCTGGTCGGCGGCGGCCGTCACCGTGCACGTGTTGACGACGACCACGTCGGCCTCGCCGGGCGCGGAGCTGACGCCGCCGTCTTCGATCATCCGGCGTTCGATCCGGCACGAGTCGGACTGGTTGGCGCGGCAGCCGAAGGAGAGGACGGCGAACTTCATCCCTTCAGTTTCTCTGCCGCCTGCTCGACCTTTTCCGCGAGCTGCACCTTGTACTCGACCAGGCGGGCGGCGACGGCCGGGTCGCCGACGCCCAGGATCTGGGCCGCCAGCACGGCCGCGTTCACCGCGCCAGGTTTGCCGATCGACACGGTGGCGACCGGGACGCCGGGCGGCATCTGCACGGTCGACAGCAGCGCGTCGAGTCCCTTCAGCGCGGAGGAGTCGATCGGCACCCCGATCACGGGCCGCGTCGTGTGAGCGGCGACCATGCCCGCCAGGTGCGCGGCGGCGCCAGCGCCGACGATGAAGACCTTCACCCCGCGCGAGGGCGCCTCATCGAGCAACCGGTGCACGCGGGCGGGCGAGCGGTGGGCCGAGGCCACGGTCATCTCGCACGTGATGCCGAGCTGCTTCAGCAGGTCGACGGCCACCTGCATCACCGGAGCGTCGGAATCGGAACCGATCAGGATCAGGACTGAGATGCTGGACATAAGAGTGTTCGCTAGCCGGCGGTGGCTCTGATTGCCTTCAACCCAATGTCCTTCCGCATGAAGGCTCCGTCGAAGGCGATGCGCCGGGCGCCCTCGTAGGCGCGGGAGACGGCCTGGCGGTAGTCCTGCCCCTCGGCCACGACGGTGAGCACGCGCCCGCCGGCAGTGACGATGTCGGCCCCGCGCCGCTTGGTCCCGGCATGGAAGACGACGACGCCCGGCACCTCCGCGGCGGCGCCGAGACCGCTGATAATCTTGCCGGTCTCGTACTTGTCGGGATAGCCCGCCGAGGCCACCACCACGCCGACCCGCGGCCAGTCGCGCACGCGGCACGAATCCTGGCCCAGGCGGCCGGCCGCCGCGTTGCGCAGCAGCGGAGCGAGATCGCCGTCGATCATCGGCAGCACGACCTGCGCCTCGGGGTCGCCCATGCGCACGTTGAACTCGACCACCTTCGGCCCCTCGGTCGTCAGCATCAGCCCCGCGTAGAGGAAGCCGCGGAACTCGCGCCCCTCTTCGCGCATCCCCTCGATGACGGGCATGATGATCGTGTCGCGGATCCGGTCGAGCATCTCCTCGTCGACGAGCGGGCTCGGCGCGAAGGCCCCCATGCCGCCGGTGTTCGGCCCCTGGTCGCCGTCGAACGCGCGCTTGTGATCCTGGGCCGTCGGCAGCAGCACGGCGCGCCGGCCGTCGGTCAGCGCGAACACCGACGCCTCCTGCCCCTGCATGAACTCCTCGATGACCACGCGCGCCCCCGCGTCGCCGAACCGGCGGTCGACCATCATCGCGCGGATGGCGAGGCTGGCGTTGAGCTGGTCGGAGGCGACGACGACCCCCTTGCCCGCGGCGAGGCCGTCGGCCTTGATGACCACCGGGTAGCCGAACTGCCGGGTGGCCAGCACCGCCAGGGCGACCTCGGGCGACCCGCACACCTGGTAGCGGGCCGTGGGGACGCCGCACCTGGCCATGAAGTCCTTGGCAAAGGCCTTGCTGGACTCGAGCTCGGCGGCGAGCCGCGCGGGCCCCAGCAACAGCCGGCCCCTCGAGGCGAACAGGTCGGCGACGCCGCGCGTGAGCGGCAACTCCGGACCGACGACGGTGAGATCGGCCTGCTCCCGTTCGGCCAGGGCGAAGACCGCCTCAGGGTCGCCGGCGTCGACCGGCACGACGCGGGCCGAGTCCTCGATCCCGGCATTGCCGGGGGCGCACACGATGTCGTGCGCGGCGGCGTCGCGGGCGAGGCGCCACGCCAGGGCGTGCTCGCGGGCGCCGGAGCCGACCACCAGGAGCTTCATGGCTGTTCGTCTACCGAGGATATGTCGCTGGAAGACAAGTGGTTAGGCGACCTTCGCAGCGGCCGATCCGACGGCGAAGCCAGGCTGCAATAAATTGACTCGACGTCATCTTTGGGCCTGGAATCCGCCACTGCTTGTGATAGCCTAGCATATTCTCGGTTTTTCAACGGTTTACGAAGGTGCCAGCCGGGCCGGTGAGGGGGTGTTCAAGGGCGTGGCTGAAGTCAAAGTGCAAGAAGGCGAGTCAGTCGAAAGCGCCCTGAGGCGTTTCAAGAGGAAGGTTCAGCAGGAAGATATCATCAAAGATATCAAGAAGCACTCCTTCTACCTGAAGCCTGGGGACAAGCGGCGGGCCAAGCAGGCGCTAGCGCGCAAGCGGAGCCGCAAGAAGCTCCGGCGGGAGCTGGAATAGCCAGAACGGGGGATCCACCGATGGAATTCCAAGACAAGACCCTGCACTGCGTGGATTGCGGGGCGGAGTTCATCTGGACGGCGGGCGAGCAATTGTTCTTCGCCGACAAGAACTTCAAGAACGAGCCCAAGCGATGCAAGGCGTGCAAGACCAAGCGGGCCAGCCGGCCGGCGGGGGCGGGGCAGGCTCGCGAGCGAGTCGAGACCCAAACCACCTGTTCGGAGTGCGGGAGAGTTACCACGGTTCCGTTCAAACCGACCCAGGGGCGCCCGGTCTACTGCCGCGAGTGCTTCCAGCAGCGGAAGTTCGCGGGCGCCAGCGGGAACGGCGCGTAGGGGATTCACATCGGGGAACCGGAGGGGCCGCGTCGTCTGCGCGGCCCCTTTTTCTATTTGGCGCGGCGGGCGTCGGTTGACGCTGTTTTCTTCGCTACGCTAAGATGAATCGCCTTGGTACGGCAGCTGGCGACCCACCCGATCGTCCGGTGGCGACAGGTTCCGCGCCGCAAGGCGGGAGGTAATGGCGCATGCACATTCATGAGCGCGCGATCGGGGACGTGACCATCATCGACGTCAACGGCAGGATGACGCTTGGCGAAGGCCAGGAGCTGCTGCGCGACAAGGTGAACAGCCTCATCCAGCAGGGCCAGAAGAAGCTGGTGCTCAATCTCGCGGAAGTCCCGTACATCGACAGCGCAGGGCTCGGCGAGATCGTCCGCACCTACACCACGGTCAGCCATCAGGGCGGCGCGCTGAAGCTCCTGAACCTGACCAAGCGCATTCAGGACCTGTTGGCGATTACCAAGCTGCTGACGGTCTTCGAGACGTTCGACGCCGAGGCTGACGCGGTCGGCAGCTTCGGTCCGAAGGGTGCCTGAACCTTCCCCGCGCTTGCATGGCGCGTCAGCCCCTCGTGGATTCCGTGAGCCGGGACGTTTCTGCCGCCGGAGACGTCCCGGGCCGTTCCCGGCTGGGCAGCCTGATCGTCTCGCTGCGTCCCGGCCAATGGACCAAGAACCTTGTCGTGTTCGCCGGCCTGCTGTTCGGCCGGCGGCTGTTCGAGCCCTTCGCCCTGGCCGACGTCTGCGCCGCGGCCGCGATCTTCTGCGGCCTCTCGGGCGTCGTCTATCTGCTCAACGACGTCGCCGACCGGGAGGCCGACCGGCAGCACCCGCTCAAGTCGAAGCGGCCCATTGCGTCGGGCGAGGTGTCGCCTGGCCTGGCGCTCTCGACGGCAGCGGCGCTCGCCGCCGTCTCACTCGCGCTGGCGTACTGGCTGCGGCCGGCGTTCGCCCTGGTCGCGCTCGCGTACGTGCTCCTGCTCGCGGCGTACTCGGTCCGGCTCAAGCACGTGGTGATCATCGACGTGCTGACGATCGCGATCGGATTCGTGCTGCGCGCCGTGGCCGGCGCGGTGGCCATCGACGTGGCGATCAGCCACTGGCTGCTGATCTGCACGGTGCTGCTGGCCCTGTTCCTCGCGCTCAGCAAGCGGCGCCACGAGCTAACGCTGCTGGCGGACGGCGCCACGGAGCACCGGCGCATCCTCGGCGAGTACAGCCCGTACCTGCTCGACCAGATGATCGGCGTCGTCACGGCCTCGACGCTGATCGCGTACATCTTCTACACGATCAGCCCGGAGACGGTGCAGAACTTCCAGACCGAGTACCTGGCCCTGACGATCCCGTTTCCGCTCTACGGCATCTTTCGCTACCTCTACCTCGTGCACCGGAAGGACGGGGGCGGCAGCCCGGCCGAGTTGCTGGTGACCGACCGCCCGCTGCTCGCGTGCGTGGCCCTGTGGGCCGCGACCGTCGTCCTCATCGTCTACGGGCCGGCGGAGGTGGCGAGCATGTTCAGGCGACATCCATGACCGCGCGGGCGTAGCTGTGCCCCCGCCGGTCGCAAGGCCACTGGCACGATTTCGCGAACGAGACTGATGTCCGATCCCAACGCCCGTTTCCAGACGGTGAACGTCGAGCAGATCATGGCGCAGATCCGCGCGCGGATTCGCGCGAGGCGTGGCACGGACCACGCCGACGCGGAGATTCGCGAGCTGGCGGCGGAGAGGCTCGCGGGCCTCATCGGCTCGCACGGCGCGCAGGCCGAACTGCTCGAGAAGCTCCGGCAAGGCGCCGCGGCCGCGCCCGAAGCCGCGCCGATCGACGACTCGTCGTTGTACGGACAACCGGGGCCGCTCCGGTGGGTCCGCCGACTGCTGAGCCCGATCCTCGCGCTCTTCCTCAGCCCGAAGGCCATGGTGCGCGCCCTCGGTCGGCAGGGGGACGTCCTCGCCCGGCAGGAGCAGACCGGCGCCGTGCTGTTCGAGCTCGTCAAGAACCTGGTGCTCGAGATGACGCGTCTCGAGGTCGAGGTGAAGGAGCTCGAGATGCGCGTCGAGTCGCAGTCGACGCGCTTCGAATTCGCCGAGCGGCGCGCGCGCGCCGTCGAGGGGATCGCCCGGTACCGATCCGAGCAGGCGCCTGAGCCCGACGGCGCGCGGGGACGCGCGGTGCGGGAGTCCGGGCCGGAGCGCCCCGCGCGGGAGCCCGTTGTGACGCCGCAGGCCGGCGCGGGCGGTCAGCCGCAGGGAGGGCACGACGCGGAGTCGGCCGATGCCAAGCGCCGACGCCGGCGACGGCGCGGCCGGCGGGG
>PMKG01000420.1 GCA_003157675.1 Acidobacteriota bacterium | reverse complement strand
TACCTATGTCGTCGGACTGAACCCTCAGGCAAGGCTAAAGCCTCGCCCTACACACGGTCTTGTAGGGCGGGCCTTTAGACCTGCCGCTCGAGAAACCGCCTCACGCACAGGTCGTCCTCGGTGTACTCGGTGGGCCTGGTCGTCAATTCGAGCGGCTCGACGCGCACGGCCGCCGGCAGCGTCGGCGCCATCTCTGCCGGCAGCGCCTCGTCGTAGCGCTGCGGGAACGACGGAAACGTCCGGAACGTCGTCCCGACGACGCCGCCGAACCGCGTCTCGAGGTCGGAGAAGCCGTAGCGCAGGAATTCCGAGGTCGCCGGGTCGGGCTTCGTCGCGAGGTACTCCCTCACCAGTTCCGCCACCTGATCGAGGAAGGCACAACCGTGCGACGCCGACGCCGCGCAGCCGTCGCGCCGCTGGATGCGCCGGATCCCCTTGAGACCCGGATCGATGTGGTAAAGCTCATGGACGATCGTGTCGAGCTTGGCCACCCACTCCGGCGCCCCGTCGTAGAGGCGCGCCTTCTTCGACCCGGCGAGCGACTGGTCGCAGAACCGCGGGATCGCGAATGAGATCAGGTAGCTGAGGCTCCGGCCGCGCAGCGTCACGCGAGGCGACCGCGTCACGAACCACGGCGTGCAACGCGTGATGCGCCCGCTCTGGCTCTCGCGCCAGTAGTAGTAGCCCGGCTCGTTCGGCGGCAGCGAGATGCAGTGGCAGGTGGCCACCGGCCCGTTCGCCCCGCGTCGGCCGTAGCGGGCGAACACCAGCAGGTCGTCGGCGTCGATGTGCGAGAGCCGCGGAACCCGCGACACGATGTCGCGCATCAGCTCGCTGATGCGTTCCGTGTAGTTGATCATCCCCTCGCCTGTCGAGTCGGACCGTTCGGGTGCCGCGGCGTGGTGCAGCAAGACCGGTGAAGCGGGCGTGACTATACCGTTCGCGTCGCGAGAGTGTCAAGGTCAGCCGTAGCGTCGAAGTCCGCTATTTCTCGCCCGCCACCACCACCTTGAGCCGGCGGCCCTCAGGCACGGCCAGGTCCGCTGCGCCACGGTTGAGGATGGCGAGCAGGTTGCCCATGACGAGGCCGCCGTGCCTCCTGGCGACCCGGTCCCAGGTGTCGCCCGGCTCGGCCGTTTCGATCTCGATCCGCTCGGGCAGAATGCCGGCGGCCTCGGCCGTCGTCATCACGCGCACCGATTTGATGGCCGCGCCGAACTGGCTCTGGAATTCCGCGTACTTCGCCGTCGAGGCCACGCCGGCGACGACGAACGGCCCGAGCGGCGCCTGCACGCACGCGACCCGGGCGCGCACCTCGCCCAGTCCCTCCACCGTCCCGGTGGTGGTCACCGCGGTCGCGGCCAGCCCGTTGACGGTCATCGTTTCGCCGGTCGCCTGCTTGAAGCCGGCCCGCATGGCGAGCGCCGTGGCGGTGTTCGGCGCCGGACGGAACCGCGACTGCGGCACCCACTGCAGGACGATGAAGGCGTCCTGGTCCGGCGACGCGGCGATCATCCGCGTGCGATCGCTGCTGACATCCCACTCGTCGGGAATCGTGAGGGCGATCCGCAGCGACGGCATCAGGAACTCGTTGACGCGCACGAGCCCCATGCGCGGGTCGTCGCCGAACAGCAGGCCGCGCAGGTGGTCGAGGAAGTCGTCGCCTCCCGGCGGTGATTTCGCCGGCGATACGGCTGTCAGCGTGGGTACGAGCGCCGACAGGTCGAGTCGGGTGCCGCGATTGTGCGTCATCCCCCAGGTCGGCACGCCCACTTCGTCGGTGTCCAGATCGAGCCGGTCGAGCGTGTCGAGCACGGCGTTGATCGCGGCCGGATCGAATCCCGCGGCGACGAGCGCCCTGGCGGCGAGCGCGTTGGCCGCCCGCTCGCGTTCCGCGTCGTGGCTGGCGAATAGCGCGGGCGCGACGGCGGGCGACAGCCGCCCGCCGAAGAGTCGCGCGACCGGCCTGAACACGCCGAGGTCGGAGGGCAGGGGCTCCGAACCCGCGAGGTAATCGGCCACCGCGTCGCCCAATGCGACGTGCGCCATCTCGTGCGCCAGCACGGCGGCGAGATCGTCGCGACTCGAGAGATAGGGAAACAGCCCGCGGGTCAGGTAGACGTATCCGCCGGGCAGGGCGAAGGCGTTGGGGGCTCCGAAATCGAGGACCGCGAACCGCCAAGTCGGCGCGTGGGCGCCGAACACGTCGGAGAGCCGCGCCCCGACCTGTTGCGCCTCCCGCTCCAGCGCGCCGCCTTCCGGCAGGCGGGCGTCGCGGCGCAAGTCGCGATCTGCCAGCGCGCCGATCTGCGCTTCCTGGGTCGCCGTCAGCCTCGGGGCGGCTTCGGTCCCCGGCGGCGTCGTCGCCGTCGTCCGGGCGCACGACGCCGCGCACGCGGCCGCGAGCAGGAGAAGGAGGAGCCGCCTTCGCACGTCAGCTATCCACGCAGTGCGTCGATCGCCGCCGACGTGCCGGCCCCGGCTGGCACGTCGTACCCCTGCCGGCGCAGCACAGACTCCAGCGCGCCGACGAACAGCAGGAGGGCCTGCGGCGACGAACTGTGGCCCATCAGCCCGACACGCCAGATCTTCCCCGCCAGCGGACCGAGACCCGAACCGACCTCCATGTTGAAGCGCGAGAGCAGGTCCCGGCGCGCCAGGGCTTCGTCCACGCCGTCCGGCACGCGCACCGCGTTCAGCGTCCACAGCCGCTCGCCCTCGGGCGGGAGCAATCCGAGCCCCATCGCCGAAAGCGCCGCGGCGAGCGCGAGGTGGTGCCGCTCGTGCCTCGCCCATCGCGCCTCGAGCCCCTCCTCCTCGATGGCCGTGAGCGCCTCGTGCAGCGCGTAGACGAGCGACGCCGAGATCGTGTGGTGGTATTTCCTCCGCACCCAGTAGTCCTCGAGCAGGCCGAGGTCGAGGTAGAAGCTGCGGCAGGTCACGCGACGCGCGAGCGCCGACGGCGCGAACGCCACCGGCGCGAGGCCCGACGGCGCCCCGACGCATTTCTGCGTGCAGCTGTACACCGCGTCGATGCCCCACTGCGCCATCTCGAACGGGTGGCCGCCGAGCGAGGTCACGGCGTCGACGATCACGATCGCGCCCGCCTCGTGCGCCGCCTGCGCGACCTCGGCCACGGGGTTGCGGACGCCGGTGGACGTCTCCGCGTGCACGACGCAGACGATGTCCGCCGCCTCGCGCGCGAGGGCCTCCCGGACCCGCGCGGGATCGATCGCGCGGCCCCACTCGACGTCGAGACGCCGCACGACGGCGCCGTAGCGCTGGCACACCTGGGCGAGCCGGTCGCCGAAGTAGCCGGTGACCACCGCCAGCACGCGCGTGCCGTCGGTCACCAGGTTGGCCACCGTCGCCTCGAGGCCCGCCGTGCCGGTGCCTGACACGGCGAACGCGAACGAGCCCTCCGGCGCGCGGAAGAGGCGGCGCAGCTTCTCGCGCGTCTCGTCCATCATCGCCAGCAGGTCGGGATCCAGGTGGCCGAGCATCGGCGCGCCGAGCGCGCGCATGACTCGCGGAGAGATCATGCTCGGGCCGGGCCCGAGCAGCAGACGTTCGGATGAAGGCAGTGAGGTCATATGTCCAGAGAATACCTCGTCGGGCCGCGCTATACCACGACACCGAGCGCCGCGAGCTGTCCGCGGAGCGTGTCGATGATCTGCGGCGTCGCAGGCAGGAGCGGGCGCCGCGGCAGGCCCCCGACGTAGCCGGCCATCTCCATCGCAGCCTTCAGCCCCGCCGCACCGAACGTCGTCGTCACCGACTTGGCGAGCGGCGTGATCCGGCGCTGTAGCGCCAGCGCCTCGGCCTGCCGGCCGGCGACGGCGAGGTCGTAGAGCTGCACCATCAGGTCGGGGATGACGCACGCCGCACCGACGATGCCGCCGACAGCGCCGACGCAGAGGCTGGCATAGAGCGTCGGGGCCGAGCCGACCAGCACGTTGAAGCCGGGCGCGGACAAGGTGACGAGGTCCGCGATCTGCGTGAGATTGCCGCTCGAATCCTTGACGCCCGGGATGTTGGGATGGAGCGAGAGCGTGCCCACCACCTCGGCGGCCATGTTCACGCCCGTGAACACGGGCACGTTGTACGGCAGCACGGGGACGGGCGACGCGTCGGCCACGGCGATGAAGTGGCGCACGAACAGGTCGCTCGTCATCTGGCTCTTGAAATAGCAGGGCGTGCGCACGAGCACCACGTCGGCACCGGCCTTCGCGGCCCGGTTCACGGCGCCGATCGTCGCGTGCGTCGATTCCTCGCCCGCCCCGACGATCATCGTCTTTTCAGGCGGCACCGCCTCGCGGGCGGCGGCCGCCACGCGGAACGACTCGTCGGCATCGAGCATCGGCGCCTCGCCGTTCGAGCCGAGGACGAGCACGCCGGCGAGGCCGGTCTTCATCCACTTCGTGACGTTGGCCCGCATCCCGTCGAGATCGATCTCGTCGTCTTTGAAGGGAGTGGCAATCGGGGGAAAAATTCCGCGCAGATTCATGGGACCTCTCGATTCTCCAAGGCAACCCTAAAGGGTCGCCCTNNTCGCCCTACACTCGATCATCCTACGTCGTCTCCTCTACCAGCATATTCGCCGCCAGCGTGACCAGGAAGATCGCCGCCGCCGGCGCGAGCGTCCAGGGGGAGTCGGCGATGGCGTTGACGTTGCTGGCCTCGTGCAGCATCGAGCCCCAGCTCGGCACCGTGTCCGGGAACCCGAGGCCGACGTAGGAGAGCGTGGCCTCCGCGAGGATGAAGCTCGGCAGCAGCAGGATCGCCTGCGTGGCGATCACGCCGCGGCTCGCGGGCAGCAGATGGACGAACAGCACGCGCGCCGGCCCCGCGCCGAGCGACACGGCCGCCGACGCGTAGTCTCGCGTCCGCTCGGTCGCGACGACGCTCCGCACCGACCGCGCCACCCACGGCCAGCCGACCAGCCCGAAGATTCCCGCCATCAGCGAGAAGACCGCCCACGAGGGCAGCACGAGCGGCATCGCGGCGCGCAGCGCCAGCACCACGTAGATGGCCGGCAGCACGAGGACGAACTCGGCGATCCGCATGATCGCCTCGTCGGCCAGACCGCCGTAGAAGCCGGCCAGGCCCCCGGCTAGTGCGCCGATGAGGAGCGCCGCCAGCGTCGAGAGTCCCGCCACGCCGAGCGAGACGCGGGCGCCGAACAGCAGCCGGGCGAGCGCGTCGCGCCCTTCGCGGTCGGCGCCGAGCGGGAGCCACGGGCCATCCCGCTCGTCGGAGAGCCGGAGCAGCTTGCCGCCCGAGAAGAACGCCAGCGGAACCTCCCGGCTCGTGTCCTCCTCGTACCGCTGCTCGAGCCGGCTGACCAGCTTCAGCGGGTGCACGAACGGCCACCGCCACGCGCCGGTCGAGGCGACGACGTGCGGCCTCATCGGCGGCGCGGACAGGAACGCGCGATAGGTCTCGCCAGGGTCGTGAGGCGCAAGCGCCGGCGCAGCGAGCGCCACCAGCACGATGAGCGCGAGCGCCACGGCCGCCGCGATCCTCATGCCGCCGCTCCCGCGCGGCGCTCGTCCGCGCGCTGCCTGACCCGCGGGTCGGCCCACGCCTGGATCAGGTCCGAGATCAGGCTGCCCACGGCCAGGAAGATCGAGCCCGCGGCCGCGCAGCCGGCGACCAGGAACAGGTCGCGCGCCCTGAGCGCGTCGTACATCAGCCGGCCGAGCCCCGGCCACGACGTCACGACCTCGACGACGAACGAGCCGCTCAGGAGGCTGCCCAGGATGAAGCCGTAGAGGGCGGCCACCGGTCCGACCGACGGCCGCCAGGCGTCGCGCCACACCAGGCGCGAGCGCGGCACGCCGCGCGCCAGCGTCGCCAGCGCGAACGGCATCTTCAGCACCGACCCGAGCGACTGCGACTGCACCCGCTCGATCATCGCCGCGAGCGGCAGCGCGATGGCCAGCACCGGCAGCGGCAGGTGCCACGCCAGGTCGGCCAGGCCGGCGAGCATGCCCCCATCCCAAGCGCCGGCCGACTGCATGCCGCCAGTCGGCAGCCACCCGGTGCGCGCGGCGAGGAGAACGAGGACGAGCGAGGTGATGAGCGAGGGCAGCGAGAGCAGGACGATCGATGCGCCGCGGATCGCCGAGACCGCCAGGCCGCGGCGGCGGCTGCCGGTGATGATGCCGGCGGGCAGGCCGAGGAACGTCGCGAGCAGCAGCGCGGCGAGCGCGAGGAGGGCCGTGTTGGCCGCCCGCTGGCGCACCAGCTCGGCGACCGGCCGATGGTAGACGAGCGACACGCCGAAATCGAGGCGGGCCGCGCGGCCGATCCAGTCGAAATACTGGGAGGCCACCGGCCGATCGAGGCCGTAGCGGGCGCGCTCGGCGGCGATCGACGCCGCGCTGACGCCGCTGCCGAACAGCTCCGAGGCGAAGTCCCCCGGCGCCACGCTCGTCAGCAGCAGCGCGGCCGACGACACGACCGCCACCAGCACGACGGCCGCAAAGAGGCGCCGAACGAAATAGCGCGCCAAGTGGTCCAGCCCCCCTTCCGCCCTCCGCCCTCCGCCTACTTCACCCCCAGCCCGTCCGGGTTCCACAGGATCGACGGCCTCAGCAGCGCCGGCGTCGCGCCCACGACGCGCGTGCTGGTCGCCAGCGTGATCTTCGGCGCGGCGAACTGGATCATCGGCTGCTCGTCGGCGACGATCCGCTGCACCTGGTCGAACAGCGCCTTGCGCTGTGCCAGGTCCAGCGATGCCACCTGCCGCTTCATCAGGTCGTCGATCTGCCGCTCCCAGTCGGTCGCCGGCTTGACCTGCGACGGGTTCCAGACGTGCGCGCTCCCCGAGCTGATCCACAGGTCGATGTTCAGCGCCGGGTCGAGATCGGTCGTGAGGAACCGGTAGTACACCGCGTCGTAATCGCCGCGCACGATCCGATCGATCAAGGCGCCTACTTCGAGCGGCGCGACCTCGGCCGAGAGGCCGACCTTCTTCAGCTCCTCGGCGATGAACCCGGCGCCGCGCTCGAGCGCCGTGTTCCCCCGCTGCGTCACGATCGTGAACCCCGCCGGCGCGCCCGTGCGGTCGCGGAGGACGCCGTCGCGGTCCCGGTCGCTCAGACCGAGGCCGGCCAGCAGGCGCCGCGCCGCAGCCGGATCGTACTCGAAGCGCGGCAGGTCGGGCGAGTACCATCGCGGGTTGCCCGGCGTGATCGGCCCGAAGACCGGGACCGCCGCGCCGAGGAACACCGTCTCGGCGAACGCCGTGCGGTCGACCGCGTGCGAGATCGCCCGCCGAAGCTCCGCCCTGAGCAGCCACAAGTGCTGGACGACCGGCGGCCGGTTCGGGCGCAGGTTCAGCCAGAACGTGTCGGCGTCGAGGCCGACGCCGAGGTCCACGAGCGACACCTTCTTCTGCTCCGCCGCGCGCTTGAGCGTCGCGTAATCCTCGGGGCGCATCTCGGTCTGCGTGAAGTCGATCTGCCCGCTCTCGAGCGCGAGGATCTCGGCGTTCTGGTCGGGGACGATCTCGAGCGTCAGCCGGTCGAGGATCGGCAGCCGCCCGCCCCGCGCGTCGGTCCGCCAGTAGCGCGGGTTGCGCTCGAAGACCAGCCGCTGCCCGGGCTGGTAGCTCGCCAGCACGAACGGCCCGAGGCCGACGATCTCGGACGGCGGCGTGGAAACGTCCCACGCCTTCGCCAGCGTGCCGGCCTTCAGCGCCGCCTCCAGCTTGTGGCGCGGCAGGATCGCCAGGTTGTCGAGCAGCCGAATCCCCGGGCCGAACGGCGAAGGGAACCGGACGACCACCGTCGCCGGGTCGGGCGCCGTGACGACGAGCGGCTGGCCGCCGACACGCATCGACTCGCCAAGCGCGCTGCCGGTCTTCTCGTCGTAGATCGCCTTGAAGGCGAACACGACGTCGGCGGAGGTGAACGGGACGCCGTCCGAGAAGGTGATCCCCTGCCGCAGCTTGATCGTGTAGACCAGGCCGTCGGCCGACGTCGTCCACGACTCGGCGAGCCAGGGCTCGAGCTCCTGCGTCCGCCGGTCGATGCGGACCAGCTTGGCCTGCGTCAGCGATGCGACGATCTCGAGAACCGAGTCGCGTCCGGCGTATCGATTGAACGTCCTCGGCTCGGCCCGGATGCTCGACACCAGGGCCTTCACGGGGGGCTTGCCGGCCGCCCGCCGCTCACCGGACCAGCAGGCCGCGAACGCGAGCGCCGCGGCCGTCACCACTACTAGTAGTGTGACCACTCTCCGAAGGCACTGGGGCGATCGTCTGGAAGCGGTCAATTTCTTGTCCTCCAGGCCAATTAATTGGCCGGTCGGTGGCGCCGCCGAATTCGTGCAACCGGTCCCCGCCGCGCCGCTTGGTGTGCAGTATTTGTTGGCAAATTCTGCCCACCCTGGCGGCGGCCCCGGCGCGAAGCCGCTCGGCCGTTACTGCCGGCAGAGCCGGCCAGCAGGTTGGCCGGAAGGGCCGCCAAACCCGCCCGCGCAGCGACCCAATCCTAGTGCAACAACTTCCGTCAATGCAACCACTTACCGAGAGACGCCGTCACCTGGTCCGTGTGGCCCGGCACTTGCCATTGCTTCGGGCAGGAGGTTCAGGTGGTCCAGCATCACATGGCCGGTTCGGTCTGGCAGCTCTCGGGCGTCGAGCGCCGGAGCGTGCTCATCGACCAGGCGGTGGCGATGCTCGGCGTGTCCAGGCGCACGGTCTACTACTGGATTCGCCAGGGCCGCCTGCGGACCATCCGAACGCGGTGCGGGTCGCAGCGCGTGCTCTTGTCGTCGATGGTCAGCCTGCACCACTCGTCCGAGCCGGCCGGGATGGCGGACGCGGGCGCGGAATCATACGAAGTTCTCGACAGCGTCGGTGCGTAAACGTTTTCCGTTCCTGGTCTGGAGGAAGTCATGTGCCGTCGTCGCGCTTTCATCGGGTTGGTCGTGGCAGCGCTGGTGCTTCTGTCGGGTCCGGCGTGGGCGGACCCGGGCGGCCATCGGGCGCGGTTGTCCGCTGACCTCGAGCAGCACCTGTCGGCCGGTGACGTCACCTCGGTGGACGTGATCGTGTCGGGCAGCCAGGACGAGATCACGGCCCTCGCCGCGCGCTACGGCGCCACGACGAAGCGCTGGCTCGACAAGGGCGCGGTCCTCCAGGTGAGCGCCGGCGCGCTCAAGTCGCTCAGCCAGGACGAGGCGGTGGCCCACCTGTCGGGCGACGTCGCGGTGCGCAGCTCGATGGCGATCACCGACGAGGCCATCGGCGCGGACCAGGTGTGGGACGGGCTCCAGGGCCTCAAGAAGTTCAAGGGCACCGGCATCACCGTCGCCCTCATCGACTCGGGCGTGGCGAACGTGCCGGCCATCAGGGACCGGATCCTGGTGAGCGTGGACTTCACCGCGAAGCGCGGCTCGGCCGTTGACGAGTACGGCCACGGGACGCACGTAGCGGGGATCATCGCGGCGCAGTCGTTGAAGAAGAACCCGAGCGACTACGTCGGCGTGGCGCCGGGCGCGAGCATCGTGAACCTCAAGGTGCTCGACGCCAACGGGTCCGGCACGGTGAGCAACGTCATCGCGGCCATCGACTGGGCGGTCGCCAACCAGAAGAAGTACGCGATCCGGATCATCAACCTGTCGCTCGGCCACCCGGTGCTCGAGTCGGCCGACGACGACCCGCTGTGCCAGGCCGTGCAGCGCGCGGTGGCGAAGGGGATCGTGGTGGTGGCGGCGGCCGGCAACGTGGGCAAGACCGACGACGGGCGGATGGTGCTGGGCGGGATCGACTCGCCGGGCAACTCGCCCTACGCGATCACGGTGGGCGCGCTGAACACCATGCAGACCGCCATCCGGTCCGACGACGTGGTGACGACCTACAGCTCGCGCGGGCCGACGCTGTTCGACTACATCCTGAAGCCGGACGTCGTGGCTCCGGGCAACAAGATCGTGTCGCTCGAGGCGCCGGGCTCGACGATCGTCACGCAGTATCCCTCGCTGCACATGGCCGGGTCCGGGGATCAGGCCTACATGCAGATGAGCGGCTCGAGCATGTCGACGGCGGTCGTGTCGGGCATCGCGGCGCTGGTGCTGCAGGCGAACCCGAAGCTGGACCCCATCAAGGTAAAGGCGTCGCTGCAGCTCGGCGCGACGTTCCTGCCGGATGCCGGCCTGGTGGGCTGCGGCGCGGGGAGCGTGGATGCGATGACGTCGGTGCGGATCGCGGTCTACGGGCCGAAGACGAACGACGACGTGACGATCGCGGGCGAGACGGTGACGCCGAGCGGCCTCACCTTCTGGCGCGAGGATGACACCACCAAGGCGGCCAGGATTGTGTGGGGCGACGAGAAGTTGGTCGCCAACCGCATCGTCTGGTGCGATCGCATCGTCTGGGGCGACCGCATCGTGTGGGGTGACGACATCGTCAACGGCGACCGGATCGTTTGGGGCA
>PMKG01000029.1 GCA_003157675.1 Acidobacteriota bacterium | reverse complement strand
TCGGCGCGTTCGGGCTGCTGGCCCTGGTGACGGTGACCGCCGTCGTCCTGTCGATTCGCCGCGACTCGGTGTTCATCGCCCTGCTCGGCCTCGTCGGCGGCTTCTCGACGCCCGCGCTGCTTTCGACCGGTCAGGACGATCCGCTCGGCCTGTTCGGCTACCTGCTGCTGCTCAACGCGGGACTCGGCTGGGTGGCCTACCGGAAGCGCTGGCCCATGCTGGCCGGGCTGAGCCTGCTCCTCACGACCGTCTACCAGTGGGGTTGGGTGGCCACATTCATGAGGCCGGGACGTGTGCCGACGGCGGCCGCGATCTTCCTGGCGTTCCCGCTGCTCGGCCTCGTGGGTCTCGGACTCGCCGGCCGCGCCGGATCCGTCGCCAGGGGTTCCGAGGGCGGCCGCGAGCGCGGCTGGTTCGAGGAGGTCGCGGGCGTCAACGCCGCACTGCCGCTGCTCTTCGCGCTCTACCTCGCGACGTCGCAGGCCTACGGCGATTATCCCGCGCTGATGTTCGGGTTCCTGTTCGTGGTCGACGTGGGCCTGTTCGCCATCGCCCTCTGGCGTAACCGGCCGTGGCTGCACGGCCTCGGCGCGCTAACGACCGTGGTGGTGATGGCTGCGTGGGCGACGATGACCTATGGGGAAGGGCCGCAGCGGGCGGTGGCCTACCCCACCGTGCTCACGTTCATCGGTCTGTTCGTCGCGTTCTACCTGGCGGCGGGGCTCACCGTCAGGCACGGCTCGTGGCGCCTGGAAGGTCCGGGCCGGCTGGCCGTCTACGCGGCGCCGCTGCTGCTGTTCATATTCCCTGTCTTCGCGGCCGCCGAGACCGCGGCGACATCGCCCGCGCTTCCGTTCGCGACGCTGTTCGCGCTGCTCGCGGCCTGTGCCGCGTTCGCGGTCGTCGAGCAGGAGGGGCTGGTCTACTTCATCGCGGCGCTCCTCGCGGTTTCTGCCGAGGCCGCCTGGTCGGCGCAGCACCTCACGCCCGACCGCCTGCCCGCCGCGCTCGTCGTTTACGCCGCGTTCGGCCTGTTGTTCCTCGCCGTCCCCGTCGTGGCGAGACGGCGGCAGACGCCGCTCGAACCCGCCTGGCTCGGCACCGGCCTGCTGCTGCTCAGCATGGCCCTGCTCTTCTTCCTCTCAGGCGATTCGGTCGCGCCGTCGTCGCTCTGGGGGCTGGCCCTGCTCCTGGGCCTGCTCAACCTCGCGGTGATGATCGAGGGACGCGCGATCCGCCGGCGCGCCTTCGTCATCGCCGGGGGAATCGTCTCGTGGCTGGTCCTGGCGAGCTGGTGGTTCAGCGGCGCGCTCACCGCACAGGTCGTCCCGGCACTCACGGTGGTGACCGGCTTCACGCTGCTGACCGTGGCGGGGCAGTTCTGGACGGCAGGCGGGCAGGCCGAAGCTTGCGCCGACGAGACGCAGTCGGGCCTGGCGCTGGCGCTCATGGGCCACGCGTTCCTGATGTCGGTCGCCGTGCAGCCGTCGCTCGCGTTGCCGCCCTGGCCGATGCTCGGCGCGCTGTTCGTGCTCGACGCGGCGGTTGCGGCGGCCGCCCTCTACGCCGGCCGGGCCGAACTGCTCGCCGCGGCGCTGGGGCTGTCGCAACTGGTGCTCGTCGCCTGGGCGGCGACCGTCGCCGTCTCGCCGTGGCCCCTGGTGGCGATGGCGGCCGCGGCGCTCGTCGCGGCGATTGGTATGGCCACGCTCGTGCTCTCGTCGAGTCGGGTGACCGAACCCAGGTGGCGTACCGGCTTCTTCGCCGCCGCCGTGATTCCCCTGCTCCTGGGTCAGATCCTGCTCATCCTGGGGGCGACCTGCGAGGGCAGCCCGGGCGCGGCGACGCTGGCCCTCTTCCACGTGCTCTTCATCGTGTGCCTGCTGGTGCTTGCGACGGTCCGGCGGTGGCACCTGATCGCTGTCGCGGCCTGCGGGGTCGCGAGCAGCGCGACGCTCTTGTACATGGGTCCGTCGGCAAGCTGGCAGCAGGCTCTCGTCCTGGCGACACCCGTCTACCTGGTCTTCCTGGCCTATCCGCTGGCGCTCGGACGCCGGGCGGAGAGAGACCTCTATCCGCACCTCGCGGCGGTCATCGCCTCCGCGTCGTTCTTCGAGGTCGCGCGCGTGAGTCTCACCTCCGGGGGGTACGGCAGCGCGATCGGCCTGCTGCCGGTCGTGCAGGCCGCGCTGCTCGGCGTGCTGCTCGCGGCACTGCTGAAGCTCGAGCCGCCGGCCGACCGCACGCTCGGCCGGCTGGCGCTGGTGGCGGCGGCGGTGCTGGCGCTGATTACCGTGGCGATCCCGCTGCAGCTCGACAAGGCCTGGCTCACCGTCGGCTGGGCGTGCGAGGGCGCGGCGCTCGCGTGGCTGTTCTGTCGGATTCCGCACCGGGGCCTGTTCTGGTGGGCGGTGGCCCTTCTGGCAGCCGTGTTCGTGCGCCTGGTGCTCAACCCCGAGGTGCTCGTCTACCAGACGCGCAGCGAGGTCCGCATCTTCAACTGGTATCTCTACACGTATCTGACATGCGCCGGCGCGATGTACGCGGCGTCGTGGCGGTTCTCGAAGGTGCGCGACGAGATCGCGGGCTGGCTGACCGGCTCGCGCCTTGCGGCGATCGGCGGCACGGTGCTGCTGTTCGTGCTCCTGAACATCGAGATCGCCGACTTCTTCGCCACCGGCGACACGATCGCGTTCAACCTGTCCGCCGGCCTCGCCCAGAACCTGACCTACACGCTGGGTTGGGCGATTTTCGCGGTGGTCCTGCTGGCCGGCGGGATCGTGCTGCGCTCACACGAGGCGAGGGTCTCGGCGATCCTCTTGCTGACGGTCGCGCTGCTGAAGGGATTCCTGTCGGACGTGTCGCGCCTGCCGGGTCTCTACCGCGTGATGTCGTTCGCGGGGCTGGCCATCTGCCTGGCGCTGGTGGCGGTGGTGCTCCAGCGGTTCGTGCTCGCGCCCGCGAAGACCGATGGACGCGAGCTGCCCGGAGGCGGGGCGTAGGAAGCGGCCAGGCCCGGCGGCCGCGTGCCGCCGAGCCTGAGCCTTGAGCCCTGAGCCTTCTCACTGTCCGCGCCGTCCCCCGCCCGCGCCGGGCGCGGGCAGCGGCTTGCGCGGGATCATCTCGTCGCGATTGGCCGCCAGGTAGGCGAACCCCGCGACGATCGTCGACATCTTCACGACGTCGTTCGGCTGCAGCCGCTCGTAGGTGTCCATGTTCGAGTGGTGCGTGACGCCGTTGTACTCGATCTCGTCCTGGATGAACTGGAACCCGGGCAGGCCGACGCCGTCGAACGACTGGTGGTCGGTCCCGCCGGTGTTCCGGATCGTGATCGTCGTCATCCCGAGGCTGCGGAACGGCTCCATCCACGCGCGGAAGATCGGCCCGGCCGCATCGTTCCCCTGCAGGTAGATGCCCCGCACCGCCCCGGTGCCGTTGTCGATGTTGAAGTAGACCGACAGCTTGTCGTAGTCGGGCTTCTTCTCGAGCGGCCCCTGCGGGCCGCCGCGCCCGCCGCCCCCGCCGGCTGCGGCCGGCGGGGCGCCCTGCGGCGCCGGCAGCTGCTGGCGCGTGGCGAAGTGGGCGCCGACGTACTCTCGCGAACCGATCAGCCCCTGCTCCTCGCCCTCCCAGAAGCCGACGCGAACCGTTCGCCGCAGCTTGACGCCGGCGGTCTTCAGGATGCGGACCGCTTCCATCATCGTCGCCACGCCGACGGCGTTGTCGGCCGCGCCGGTGGCGGAGTGCCAGGAGTCGATGTGGCCGCCGAGCATGACGACCTCGTCCGCCTTGTCGGTGCCGGGGATCTCACCGACGACGTTGAAGACCGGCGGATTCGGGTAGTAGGTGTTCTTGATGTCCACTTCAATCGTGACCGGGATCTTCTTGTCGAGAATCCGGGCGATCCGGTTGTAGTACTCGGCCGCGATGGAGATGGCCGGCAGCGTCGTCGCCGGGTCCGCGGCCCGGTTGCCGCTGATCTGGTAGAGGCCGTGGCCAATCGACACGGTCGTCAGGGTGCCGAGCGCGCCTTCGGCGAGCAGGAATTCGGCGCGAATGGTCGGGAAGCTGCGTCCCTGCTGCCCGGGTCCGCCGGCTCGCGGGCCCTGCGGCGCCTGGGCCGCCGGCGCCCCTCCGCGCTGGCCGGGAGGCGTCACGC
>PMKG01000051.1 GCA_003157675.1 Acidobacteriota bacterium | reverse complement strand
GCTGCTGGTCATCAATTCCGACCATGGCGAGACGCTGGCGGATCACGAGTGCTACTTCGACCACCACGGCCTGTATGACTGCACGCTGCACATTCCGCTGGTCATGCGGCTGCCGGACGTGCTGCCCGAGGGCGCGCGCGTGCCGGGGATCACCCTGCGCGTGGACCTCGTGCCCACGATCCTGGACCTGGCGGGCCTGCCGCCGGCCGCCGGCCTGCCCGGCCGCTCGTTGATGCCGGACATCGCCGGCGTGCACCGCGATCCCGCGCCGGCATATTCGGAGAGCCTCTTCCCGCGCATCCACTTCGGGTGGAGTGAGCTACGCTCGATCCGCATGGACGGTTGGAAGTACATCCAGGCCCCGCGGCCCGAGCTCTACGACCTCACGCGCGATCCCGGCGAACGGAACAACCTGTTCGCCGCCGAAGGGCGGCGTGCGGCCTCGCTGCGGTCGCGGCTGCTCGACACGATGGGCGGCAGCGCCGAATCGGCCGTCGTCTCCGACGCCACAGCGAAGCTCGACCCGGCGACGCTGCAGCGGCTGGCGAGCCTGGGCTACGTGAGCGGCCCCGGCAACGCGGCGTTCAGCGGTGCTGATCCGAAGGACACGATCGCGGAGTTCTCTTCGTACGGCAAGGCCGTGCGCGTCGCGCTCGAGGCGTACGACCGCGGCGATGTGCGCACCGCGGCGCGGAGCCTCAAGGCGATTGTCGACTCGGGACGCGGCGGCTTCGACGTCAGTTTCTATCTCGGCAAGGCCTACATGAGGCTTGGCGATTATCCGGGCGCGGCCAACGCTTTGGAGGATGCGATCCGGAAGCTGCCGACCTACACGCCGTCGTATATCGAACTCGCCAAGACGCGCGTCGCGCTCAAGCAGTACGACGCGGCCGTCGCGACGCTGCAAAAGGGGCTCGAGCGCGACCCGGACAACTTCCAGTTCCACTCCCACCTCGGCTACGTCGCGCGGATCCGCCGCGACCTGCCGACCGCGCGCAGGGAATACGAGAGGGCGCGCGATCTCCAGCCCGACGACTTCGACGTGCGCATGAACCTCTCGTCGATCTATCGCGACATGGGCGACCCGCGCCTCGCGCTGCGCGAGGCGGACGCCGCGCTCAAGCTCGACGCCGATTCGAGCGACGCGCACAACCAGCGGGGCATGCTGCTCGGCGGCCTCGGCGACTTCGCGGGCGCCGCGACGGCCTTCGAGCGCGCATCGTCGCTCGCGCCCAAGGATCCGCTCATTTGGTTCAACCTCGGCCTTGCGCGCCTGCGCACCGGCAACCGCGCGGCAGCCGCCACGGCATTCCGCAAGGCGCTCGAACTCAAGCCCGACTTCGAGGAGGCGCGACGAATGGCGGCCGAGGCCGGTCGATAAGCCCGATCGGTCCGTAAAATGTTCAGAAACGGGCATCGTAACTGAAGATTTTACAGTCTTTCTTCATAGGGCATAAATATCCTCCCGCCCGCATAGACATTCCGCTAGTATGATGCCGCTCGTGCGGAGGTTGCCAATTCTCCGCGCGGTGGCGGCACCGTTCGGTTTCCTCATGGCGGGTCGGGTGCAGCAAGAGCTGCCCGGCGATCGTGCGTGAAAGGAGATCGCTTCATGCGACGAACGACGCAATTCTTCATGCTGTTGCTGGTCGGAGTCTTGCTCCTTCCGGCTACCGCCCACGCGCAGGCGTTCACGGGCGCGCTGCGCGGAACGGTGACTGATGCCAGTGGCGCCGTGATGCCGGGCGTCACGGTCGAGCTCATGGGAGCCGCGCTCATCGGGGGACCGAAGACGGCCACGACCGACGCGCGCGGCCAGTACCGGTTCCCGGGCCTCGCGCCAGGCATGTACACGGTCACGGCCTCGCTCTCGGGATTCCAGACGACCCGGCACGAGAACGTCCGGGTCGAGGTCGGCAGCCAGTTCGAGGTCGACTTCCAGCTCAAGATGGCCGGCGTCGCCGAAGCGGTCACGGTGATCGGCGCGCCGCCGCTCATCGACACCTCGCGATCCGCGATGACGACCACCGTGGCGCAGGAGTTGGTGGAGGCGACCCCGATCGCGCGCTTCACCTTCTTCGACCTCGCCTACATGACGCCCGGCGTTTCGACGATGCGGTTCGACAATACCGCGTCGAAGGCCTCGGCGTTCGGCGCGAGCATCAACGAGAACCAGTACCAGTTGGACGGCGCCGACCTCACGGCGCCGCAGACCGGCGCGGCCTGGGCCTGGCCGAGCACCGACATCATCGAGGAGCTGCAGGTCGTCGGCCTCGGCGCCCCGGCCGAGTACGGTCACTTCCAGGGCGCGGTCTTCAACGTGGTCACCAAGTCCGGCAGCAACACCTTCCTGGGCGACGCGAACTACTATTACAGCGCCGACTGGCTGACGGGCCAGAACGCGATCAGCAACGGCTGGGCGTACCACCGGGCCAGGTACCGCGACTTCTCGGCCAGCTACGGCGGGCCGATCAAGAAGGACAAGCTGTGGTTCTTCGGCGGCATCCAGATTCGCCGCGACTGGTACTCGGAGCCCGGGACCGATCCGGCGGCGCCGAAGCAGACCAACGACAAGCGCTTCTTCGGGAAGCTCACGTGGCAGGTGAGCAAGAACAACAAGCTGGTCACCTCGATTGAGTACGACGGTTCGGTCCTGCCCCGCCCCGTGACCTTGGCGCAGCCGTACGTCGCCAGCGGCGCCGAGCTCAGCGGACAGCCGGTGGCCAACGTGACGTGGACCTCGGTCGTCAACGACACGACGTTCTTCGAAGCGCGCTACGCCGGGTTCTATGGCTACGACCGGTGGGCCCCGAACTCCGGGAACACCACCACGCCGGGCCACTACGACACGGCGACGGGATTCTACTCGGTCAACAGCTCCAGCTGGTACGACGGCAACATCTGGAAGAACCAGGTGTCGGGCAAGCTGTCGAAGTTCATCCAGACGTCCAAGGGCAGCCATGACCTCCGCGTCGGCGCGCAGTACGTCAACGGCGGCACCGACTACCGGGAGGGCCTGAGCGGCGGCATGGAGTACTACGATGCGAACGGCAGGTACGACGAACTGCTGGTGCAGGCGCCGTACCACGGCGGCGACTCGAGCAAGATGTGGAACATCGGCGCGTTCATCGACGACACGTGGGCCGTCAACGACAAGCTGAGCCTCACGCTCGGCCTGCGTTTCGACCACAGCGTCGGCATCGTGCCCGACTATCCGGTGCTCGACAACAACGGCGTCGACACCAGCGTCATCGTCCACAATCCGGGCGCGGTGGTGGACTGGAACAACTGGTCGCCGCGTGTCGGGGCCAACTTCAAGTTCGACTCGGGGGGGAAGACCGTGGGCCGGGCGCACTACGGGCGGTTCTACAGTTACCTGCAGACGCGCATCTTCAGCGCGATGAACCGCGCCACATCAACGAAGACAACGTACGCGCTGGATCCGATCACCGGCGCGAGGACGTCGGTGCTCAAGGTGGTCGACCCCTCGATCGGCATTCCCACGATCGAGCCGGATCTCAAGACGCCGTACACGGACCAGATCTCGGTCGGGATCGACCACGAACTGATGGCCAACCTGTCGATCGGCGGATCGTTCATCTACAAGAAGGGCCACGACCTCATCGGCCGGATCGAGCCGAACGCGCTCTTCACGCCGGTCTCGTTTAGCTACACCGACCGCAACGGCCAGAGCCGGACGGTGACCCTGCAGTCGCAGACCAACGCGACCAACCCGACCGCGAACGCGCCGGAGATCATCAACCAGGGGGCCTTCTCACAGGATTACAAGGGGCTGGTGGTCCAGGCCAGCAAGCGCATGGCCAACCGGTGGATGATGATGGCGTCGATCACCGTCTCGAAGTCGACGGGCCTCAACGCCGGCAGCGCCTCGCGTGATCCGTACTCCAACCAGCAGTCGAACTCGGGCAGCTTCGGCCTCGACCCGAACGACTTCGTCAACGCCGGCGGCGTGCTCATCGGCGACCGGCCCGTCATGTTCAAGCTACAGGGCTCCTATGAATTGCCGCTCGGCATCACGGCGAGCATGGACTGGCAGGTCCTGACCGGCAAGCCGATCTACACCGCCGTCCGGACGCCCAGCGGCCTGCTCGGCCAGGGGCGGCGCTACATCTTCGACATCCCGCCGTCCGAGCAGCTGCTCCGGGCGCCGACCGACGACATCTTTGACCTGCGCTTCGAGCGGAAGTTCCAATTCACCAAGCGGTATTGGGCGAGCGCGATGATCGACATCTTCAACGTGTTCAACGACGCGGCGTACTACAGTGTCGCCAGCACGGTGGTCACCGGTGCGTCGAGCACGGGGTACATGCAAGGGTCGACGTGGGTGCCGCCGCGGCGCGCGCAGCTCGCCGTGCGCTTCCACTTCTAATCACCCCATTGGGGGCCGGGCCGGGTTCGCCCTGCCCGGCAGGACAGGGGCCGGGCGCCGCAAGGCGTCCGGCCTGTTTTCATCTAGGCCTCGACCACGATGACTCATCGTCCTTCCCTGGCCGTCGAGCACGAGACCATCCCGCGCCTCGACCGGATCGAGTTCGTCACCGTTTCTCTGCCGTTCCTCCACCCGTTCGGGACGAGCGTCCACGTCTGGACCTGCAAGGAAGCCCTGCTCCTCAGGCTCGAGGCAGACGGCGTCGTCGCGTGGGGCGAGTGCGTCGCCGATCCCGATCCGTTCTACCTCTCGGAAACGACGACCACGGCACGCCACATCATCGAGGGGTTCCTGCTGCCGCTCCTCGAGCCGGGCCTGCCCTTCGGCGAGCTGCTCGAGAGGTTCCGCGCGGTTCGCGGTCACACCATGGCCAAGGCCACAATCGAAAACGCCGTCGTCGACCTGCTCGCGCTCCGCAAGGGCGTGCCGGTCCACGAGGCGCTCGGCTTCCCGGCCAGGCGGATCATGTCGGGCCTCAGCATCGGCCTGAAGGACTCGCCGGCGGAGCTGGTCGCCGCCGTGCAGGTGGCCGTGGACAAGCGCTATCACCGCGTGAAGATGAAGGTGGCGAAGGGGCGCGACGTCGAGTACGTGCGGGCGGTGCGCGAGCGGTTCCCAGACCTGCCGCTGATGGTCGACGCCAACGGCGACTACACGCTCGCCGACGCCGACCGCCTCCGGCAGCTCGACGAGTTCGGCCTGATGATGATCGAGCAGCCGCTCTCGTACTCGGACATCTACCAGCACTCGAAGCTGCAGAAGCGTCTCGCGACGCCGCTCTGCCTGGACGAGTCGATCCTCGGTCTCGCGGATGCCGTGGCGGCGGTCGAGCTGGGGTCGTGCCGGGTCCTGAACATCAAGCAGGGGAGGGTCGGCGGCCTCGTCGAGTCGGTGCGGATTGCCGCCTACGGCGCGGCGAACGGCATCGGCGTCTGGTCGGGCGGGATGGACGAAACCGGCATCGGTCGCGCGGTCAACATCCACCTGCAGACCGCCGACGGCTTCACGATTCCCGGCGACACGTCGGAGACGGCCAACTACTTCGCCGAGGACATCGCCGATCCGCCGGTCGTGCTGGACGAGGACGGGTTCATCCGGATCCCGCCGGGCCCCGGACTCGGGATCTCGATCTCCCCGGAGCGGCTGGCCAAGTACACCCTCAACCGTCAGGCGGTTCAGCACCCCATCTAGGGGTCGGAGCTCCGACCCCTCTCGCTGACCGCGCCGTTCGCGATCAAACTGCGGCGCCTGTGAGTGGTGTGCGGAGTGTGGGGGCTCGCGCTCGTGGGCCTTCGCGGCCACGCGCAATGCGTTCGCCGGCGACCCGCTGTGCGGCTATCGGCCGGCCCGATGAGGCGGGCCAGTGTTGCAGCCCGCCTCCTGGATTCCCCGTCCTACTTGACCTTGGGGCCGGTGACCGTCTCGTGGTCTTCGGAGTACGGTACCTTGGCCACCTGGAAGCCGCCCTTCCCGGGCACCCACACCTCGGCCAGGTAGTACGCTGAGCCGACGAGGTCGAACCCCAGCTCGACCCGGTCGACCTTACGGGTGCTGAGCACCTTGAGCTGCGGAGCCTCGACCGCCGTTCCGCCCTTCTCGGGCGTGAAGACGATGTTGCCATTGGTCGCGACGTCGACGGAGTACGTGCCGGAGCTCAGCGTCTTGCCCGCCACGAGGAAGTCGAAGCCAACCTTCACGGTGGCCGTCTGTGCCGACGCCAGAGCGCTGACGGTGAAGACGAGCGCCACCGCGACCATGAACGAACGAATCGTGCGAACCATGATGAATACTCCCGCGCTGCCCGGAATGCTCGTCGCGTCCTATCGGCCGCCCGCGGCAGACGTGCGCAGCGAACTCACGCCTCACCGCCAGACACAAGCTTCCGGTTGCCTCTGAAGGGGCGTTGTCGCCCACAGCTGGGCTTGAAAACCCACCGTCCCCCTCACTAATGGCATACGAACAGCGGTCCGGTTTTGTTTACGCTGATGGGCAGGGCACAGGGCGAGTTCGAATGGAATGGGGACGAATTTCACAGTTCTGTCACGGTCGCGGCGTGACGCCGCCGGAACTGAAACTCGTCCCCGTCCGAATTACTTGGCGGGCGGCTTCGCGAG
>PMKG01000172.1 GCA_003157675.1 Acidobacteriota bacterium | reverse complement strand
GGCGGCGCGCGCTGGAACTATCTGGCCGCCTGGGGCTTCGCGAGGTCGCAGCCGGGCGCGACCGCGGCCTCGGCGCGCGAGTTCGTCGCCAGGGTGTTCCGGAACGTGCCCGTGCTCGACTCGGGCGCCCGCGCGGCGACGACCACGTTCGTCCAGCGCGGCATCGGCGACGTCCTGGTAACCTGGGAGAGCGAGGCGATGCTCGCCATCGAGAAGATGGGGCGGGACCGCGTGTCGATCGTGATGCCGTCGATCACGATCCTGGCCGAACCGCCCGTCGCCATCGTCGACGCGGTCGTCGAACGCCGGGGAACGCGGCGGGAGGCGCAGGCCTATCTCGACTTCCTCTACACGCCCGAGGGCCAGGAACTCGCCGCGCGGCATTACTACCGGCCCAGGAGTCCCGAGGTGCTGGCGCGGCACCGCGCCCGGTTTCCCGACGTGCGCGTCCTCACCATCGATCACGACTTCGGCGGGTGGGCGGCCGCGCAGAAGGCGCATTTCGACGACGGCGGCACGTTCGATCGGATCGTCGAGGGGCGGAAATAGCGCATGAGATCACGACGCCCCCGCCGTCACGTCCTGCCCGGCTTCGGCCTCGCGCTCGGCTTCACGGTGGCCTACCTGGGCCTGCTCGTGCTGCTGCCCCTGAGCGGCGTCGCGCTGAGCGCCCGGCGGATGACCTGGACCGGGTTCGTGGCTGCCGTCACCAGCGCGCGCGCGCTGGCGGCATTCCAGTTGACCGTGGGCGCCGCGCTGACTGCCGCCCTCGTCAACGTGGCCTTCGGCCTGCTGGTGGCCTGGGTGCTGGTCCGGTACTCGTTTCCCGGGCGCCGCCTGGTCGATGCCTGCGTCGATCTCCCCTTCGCGCTGCCAACCTCGGTGGCGGGCATCGCGCTGACGGCCGTCTATTCGCCGGCCGGCTGGCTGGGCCGCCAGCTGGCCCCGCTGGGGATCCAGATCGCCTTCACGCGGCTCGGCGTGGTCGTGGCGCTCACGTTCATCGGTCTCCCGTTCGTCGTCCGCGCCGTCCAGCCGGTGCTCGAGGACCTCGACCCGGAAATCGAAGAGGCGGCCGCCAGCCTCGGCGCGAGCCGCTTTCAGGCGTTCCGCCGCGTGCTGCTCCCCTCGATCGCCCCCGCCTTGCTCACCGGGTTCACGCTGGCCTTTGCGCGCGCGCTCGGCGAATACGGCTCGGTCGTGTTCATCTCGGGGAACCTGCCGATGCGCACCGAGGTCGTCGCCCTCCTGATCGTCGCCCGGCTCGAGCAGTTCGACTACGAGGGGGCGACGGCGATGGCCGCCGCGATGCTCGCCGTCTCGTTCCTGCTGCTGCTGACGGTCAACCTGGTTCAGGCGTGGAGCCGACGCCGGGAAACGGCCGCATGAGGACCGCGCCAGAGCGGCGGACCGAGCCGGCCATCGTCCGCGGGGGCCTCATCGCCCTGGCGCTCGGCTTCCTGGCGTGCTTTCTGTTCGTGCCGCTGGCCGTCGTGTTCGTCGAGGCGTTTGCCGGCGGCGCGCGTGACTACGTGGCGTCGCTCGTCGAGCCGACGGCCCTCGCGGCGCTCCGTCTGACGGCGCTGACGGCGCTGGTGGCCGTCCCGCTCAACACGCTGTTCGGACTCGCGGCGGCCTGGACGCTGGCGCGGTTCCGCTTCCCCGGCCGCGGCCTGCTCGTCACGCTGATCGACCTGCCGTTTGCGATCTCCCCGGTCGTTGCCGGCCTGATCTTTGTGCTGATGTTCGGCGCGCAGGGGCTGCTCGGGCCCTGGCTCACGGCGCACGGGATCCGGATCATCTTCGCCGTGCCGGGCATCCTGCTCGCCACCATGTTCGTCACCGTGCCGTTCGTGGCCCGCGAGCTGGTGCCGCTCATGGAGGAGCAGGGATCGGAGGAGGAGCAGGCCGCGCTGGCGCTCGGCGCGAGCGGGTGGCAGATGTTCAGGCGCGTGACGCTGCCCAACATCCGCTGGGGGCTGCTCTATGGCGTCGTCCTCCTGAACGCGCGGGCCATCGGTGAGTTCGGCGCCGTGTCGGTCGTCTCCGGCCACATCCGCGGGCTGACCAACACCGCCCCGCTGCACGTCGAGATTCTCTACAACGAGTACAACTTCGCGGCTGCGTTCGCGGTCGCCTCGGTGCTGGCGCTGATGGCGCTGGCCACGCTGGCCGCCAAGAGCGTGCTCGGCCGGCGGATCGCGCGGTGATGGCGCGGTGGAGACGGGGATCGGACGCGGCAGGCCGGCGTGACCGACGGGCGAGTCGGACACCGGACGATGAAGGGGTGTGACGCGTGAGTATCGACGTCGTCGGGGTGACCAAACGGTTCGGCCCGTACGTCGCGGTGGAGGAGGTGTCGCTCCGCGTCGAGACGGGAGAGCTGGTGGCGCTGCTCGGCCCGTCGGGCTCGGGCAAGACGACGCTGCTGCGCGTGATCGCCGGCCTGGAGATCCCCGACCGGGGGAGCGTCCTGTTCGACGGCCGCCCGTCCGACGGCCGTCGTCTCGCAGACCGCCGCGTCGGCTTCGTCTTCCAGCACTACGCGCTGTTCCGCCACCTCTCGGTCGTCGAGAACATCGCCTTCGGCCTGCGCGTCCGTCCGCGGGAGACGCGGCCGCCCGAGGCCGAGATCGGGCGTCGGGTGCACCGGCTGCTCGAGCTGGTGCAGCTCGAGGCGATGGCCGACCGGCTGCCGGCGCAGCTGTCCGGGGGACAGCGGCAGCGCGTCGCGCTCGCGCGCGCGCTGGCGGTCGAGCCGAAGATCCTGCTGCTCGACGAACCGTTCGGCGCGCTCGACGNNGACGCCAAGGTGCGCAAGGAACTCCGCCGCTGGCTCCGGCGACTGCACGACGAGCTGCACGTGACCAGCATCTTTGTGACGCACGATCAGGAGGAGGCGCTCGAGGCCGCCGACCGCGTCGTGGTGATGAACCAGGGCCGGATCGAGCAGGCCGGCACGCCGCCGGAGGTCTACGCGCACCCGGCCACGCCGTTCGTCTACGACTTCCTCGGCGACGTGAACCTGTTCCACGGCCGAATCGAGCGGGGCAAGGCCTACATCGGCTCGATGGCATTCGACGCGCCGCAGGCGGACCGCGAGGCGAGGATCGCGACGCTCTACATCCGGCCCCACCAGCTGGAAATCGAGCACGAAGACAGGGGAGAGGCCCAGTTCCGCGCGCGCGTCGCCCACGTCAATCCCGCCGGGCCGCTGGTCAAGGTGGACCTGATTGCGGAGTGGGGCGATCCGGTGCGGGTCGAGCTCTCGCAGGAACGCTACCAGGCGCTGGCGCTCGAGGCGGGCACCGAGGTCTTCGTCCGCCCGAAAGACATGAGCCTCTTCACTGCTTGATGCCACCCGGCTGGGTGCCGGCGATGAACGCCTCGCTGATCGCATTCGGCGCGTTGTCGGCCACCGGCAGGCCCGTCACGCGATCGACGCTCATGAAGACGATGTTGCCGGGCGCGTCGAACGTCGGCGGGTGCTCCCGGTCCCCGTAGCGATCGATATACGCCTTCATGAACTCCATCCAGATGGGCAGGGCCGCCTCCGCGCCCGTCTCGGCAGGGCCGAGCGGCTTCTTGTCGTCGTGGCCGACCCAGACGCCGACGGTGATCCTCGGGTCGAACCCCGTGAACCAGGCATCGGTGAAGTCGTTCGTGGTCCCCGTCTTCCCGCCGAGCGGCCAGTCGAGCGAGGCCGCGGCGGCGCCGGTCCCGCGCGCGATGACGCCGCGCATCAGGTTCGTCATGACGTACGCCGTATCGGCGCGGATGGCCTCGCGCGGCTGCGGCCGGTTCTGCTCGAGCAGGTTCCCCTGCCGGTCGACGATCCGGAGAATCTCGTACGGCTTCATCAGCACACCCTGGTTCGGGAAGACCGAGTAGGCGGCGGTGACCTCGAGCAGGCTGGCGTCGGCCGCGCCGAGCGCCGTCGAGAGATACGGCTCGATCGGGCCCTCGAACCCGAACAGCCGCGCGTACTCCACCACCTGCTTCGGCCCGATCTCCTCCATCGTCCGCACGGCCGGGACGTTGCGCGATTCTTCCAGCGCGTGGCGCAGCGTGATGGGTCCCTCGAACTGGCCGTCGTAGTCGTGGGGCGCGTACGGCGGCTGGCCGGGTCCGGCTCGGAAGGAGGCCGGCGTGTCGAGCACGATCGTCGCCGGCGTCAAGCCGCGGTCGATGGCGGCCGTGTACACGATCGGCTTGAACCCCGAGCCCATCTGCCGGTACGCCTGGACCGCGCGGTTGAACTTGCTGCGGGTGAAGCTCAGCCCGCCGACCATCGAGATGATCTGTCCGGTTCTGTTGTCGAGGGCCAGCACCGCCCCGTCCACGAGCGGCGTCTGCTCGAGCGTCACGCCGAGGACGCCGGCCGTCTGGTCGATCTTCGCCACCCGGGCCTCGATGAGATCGCCGGGCTTCAGGATTTCGGCGGGGGAGCCGCGCCCGGTCCACCGGATGCCCTCACGCCCGAGATCAGCCGCGTAGCGGCCAATGCGCAAGCGCGCCGCGCCGCCCCGGCCGCCGCCGACGGCGACCACGACAGCCGGCACCACCTGGCCGACGCTGATTGGCCGCTCCCACGCATCGTCGCGGTACTGGTCGATCGCGCGCCCCTCGGTGAGGAGGTTGCGCCGCGGCTTTCGGAACCCCCGGCGCTTGTCGAGCTGCCTCAGGCCGGTGTCGAGCGCGCGCGTGGCCGCGGCCTGCAGGTCCACGTCGAGCGACGTGTACACGGACAGGCCGTTCTCGTAGAGCTGCTTCGCCCCGTAGCGGCGCTCGAGGTACTTGCGCACCTCCTCGACGAAGTACGGGGCGACCGACTCCTCGCTGGTCGGTTGCCCGCGCAACTCGATCGGTGTCTCCTCCGCGGCAGCCGCCGCGGCCCTGGTGATATAGCCCTCTTCGGCCATCCGCTGGAGCACGTAATTGCGCCGCCTGATCGCCCGGCGCATGTCCACGAACGGGCTCTGCCGCTCCGGCGTCTGGATGATCCCCGCGATGAGCGCCGCCTCCTCGATCGAGAGGTCCCTGGCGCGCTTGTCGAAGTAGAGGCGCGAGGCGGCCTCGACGCCGTACGCGCCGTGGCCGAAGTACACCTGGTTGCAATAGAGCGTGAAGATCTCGCGTTTGGTGTAGCGGCGCTCGATCTGGATGGCGAGCAACGCCTCCTTGATCTTCCGCTCCCACGTCTTCTCGTCGGTGAGGAACAGCTTGCGCGCGAGCTGCTGGGTGAGCGTGCTGGCGCCGCCGGCCAGGCGCCGCTTGACGACGTCCTCTCCCGCCGTGATGACGATGCGCGAGACGCTGATGCCGAAGTGGCGCTCGAAGTCCGCGTCCTCGGCGGAGAGGATCGCCTGGTGGAGCCTCGGCGAGATGTCGTCGTACTTGACCACCACGCGCCGCTCGGTCGCGAACTCGCCGATCACCTGGCCGTTTGCCGCGTAGACGCGCGTGATCGTGTTCGGCTTGTAGTCGTCGAGCGCCTCGATCTGCGGCAGGTCGCCCGCGTATTCGAACAGGATGCCGCTGACGATGCCCAGCACGGCGATCAGGAGGAACAGCGCGACGAGTCCGGCGTGCCGGGCGACGCGAATGACGACGTGGGCCACGGGGGAATTCTACCCTGTGTCGAGCCGAACAGGGCTGAAGCCCTGTTCCGACCGTTGATCCTCGGCCGCACCGTCACGGCTGGACATGGACAGGACTGCCCTGAATCAAGGTTCGGAGCAAGGCTTTCAGCCTTACTTTGACTCGTGTAGCTGGAGCCAGTGGTAAACACTTGACATGGCGATGCTCAGATTTTATAGTAATGAACGTATAAGGCATTTGAGGCGACGCACTGACGTCGGACCCCTGAAGGTAGAGAGTGGATCGCATATGAGCAAAATCATCGGAATCGATCTGGGCACCACCAACTCGGTCGTGGCTGTGATGGAGGGCGGCGAGCCGACGGTCATTACCAATCCCGAGGGCGGCCGACTGACGCCGTCGGTGGTGGCCTTCACCAAGACGGGCGAGCGGCCGGTCGGTCAGGTGGCCAAGCGCCAGGCGGTCACCAATCCCGAGAACACGATCTTCTCGATCAAGCGGTTCATGGGACGCCGCTTCGACGAGGTGACCGAGGAAATGACGATGGTCCCCTACCAGGTGGTGGCGGGCCCGAATGGCGACGTGCGCGTCAACGCGCAGGGCAAGATGTACACGCCGCCCGAGATCTCGGCCATGGTGCTGCAGAAATTGAAGCAGGCGGCCGAGGAGCATCTCGGTCAGCCGGTCACCGAGGCGGTTATCACCGTGCCGGCCTACTTCAACGACGCGCAACGGCAGGCCACCAAGGATGCCGGTCAGATCGCCGGCCTGGAGGTGAAGCGGATCGTCAACGAGCCCACCGCGGCGGCG
>PMKG01000025.1:1530-3152 GCA_003157675.1 Acidobacteriota bacterium | reverse complement strand
CCGACGCCGGGCACTGCGCTCTTCGACCAGGAGCATGCGCTCCTCCTGCGCAGACTGCTGAAGCGTCGCGGCCATTGCTTACCGCGGCGGCCGACCATGCGCGACGCGATGCTGGGCATCGCCGCGCTGGGCGGTCATATCAAGAACAACGGCGCTCCCGGGTGGCTCGTCCTCGGCCGCGGCCTCACGCGATTCTTCGAAACCGAGGTGGAGTGGCGGCTCGCTCGGGAGGAGATGTGATCAATCCTGAAGAGAACTGGGGTTAGGGGTTGAATTACCGCCACTGACCATGTTCAAATCGCGGAGACCGGTGTGGATTCATCCCTGTCGCGGTTCGCGCCGCGCGCGGACGCGGGCGACATTTGACGTCTCCGTCGCCTCGGCGAGGGCGCACGAACCGACCGCCGGCGGAGGTGAAGCGTCTTATTAGAAAGGCGACTGCCCGTGGGCAATCGGCGATTCGGTCTCGACGTTCTCCAGATGCCTAACTGCCCTCAGGAGTGGCTCTCCATGCGCGCACCGGCGAACAGCAGGACGCTCGTCGTCCTTCTCGCGGCCCTCACGACGGCCGCCCTGTCGGCCTGCAGCAACTCGAACTCGACTGCCGCCACCAAGTACACCATCGGTGGCCAGCTCACGGGCCTGGCCAGCGGCCGGACCGTCACGCTGCAGGACAACAGCACCGATAGCCTGACTCTGTCGGCCAACGGCAGCTTCACCTTCGCGACGGCGCTCGCGGCGGGNNGTATCCGCCCAGCCCAGCGGGCAGAGCTGCAGCGTCGCCAGTGGCAGCGGCACCTCGCTGGCGAACAACGTCACGGTCGTCAGCGTGAGTTGCACGAACAACGCGAACGGGCTGCTGTCGCTGCTGGCGGGCAGCCCCTACGGGGCGGGAAGCCTGGACGGCACCGGCGCGGCGGCGAGTTTCANNATGTCTACGTGGCGGACACCGACAACAACATGATCCGCGAAATCACGCCGGCGGGAGTAGTGACGACACTGGCCGGCTCGGCGAGTTCGTCCGGGAGCGCGGACGGCACGGGCGCATCGGCGAGTTTCAACTACCCCTTCGGGCTCGCCGTGGACGGCGCGGGCAACGTCTACGTGGCCGACACCTACAACGACACGATTCGCGTCGTCACCTCCGCAGGAGTGGTGACGACGCTGGCGGGAACGGCGGGCGTCACCGGCAGCGCGAACGGTACCGGTGCAGCGGCGAGCTTCCGGCAGCCGTTTGGTCTCGCTGCCGACGGGGCGGGCAACCTCTACGTCGCGGATACGGGCAACAACACGATCCGCCAGATCACCGCGGCTGGCGTGGTGACCACGCTGGCCGGCACCGCAGGCGCCACCGGCAGCGCGGACGGCACGGGCGCGGCGGCGGGCTTCTACGAGCCATTCGGCGTCGCCGTCGACAGCGCCGGCAACGCGTACGTCGCCGATTCATCGAACAACACGATTCGCAAGATCACGCCGGCGGCGGCCGTGAGCACGCTCGCCGGGGCAGTGCCGGTCTCCGGCAATGCCGACGGAACGGGCGCATCGGCGACCTTCTCCTCGGCCAACGGTCTGGCCGCGGACACCGCAGGCAACCTCTTCGTGGCGGACACGGGGAACAACAC
>PMKG01000025.1:0-1413 GCA_003157675.1 Acidobacteriota bacterium | reverse complement strand
GGGAGTGCGGGCAGCGCGGACGGCGCGGGGGCCCAGACGAGGTTCCGCGGCCCGGCCGGCATTGCCGCCGACAGCGCCGGCAACGTGTACGTGGCCGACTCCGGGAACAACACCATCCGCAAGATCTCGCCGGATGGCACGGTCACCACGCTGGCGGGGACGGCGGGCCTGCGGGGCAACTACGACGGCACAGGCGCGGCGGCGATATTCAACGGGCCGACCGGCATGGCTGTCGACAGTGCCGGCAACGTTTACGTGGCGGACACATTCAACGACACCGTCCGCGAGATCTCCCCTGCGGGCGCGGTGACCACACTGGCCGGGACGGCGGGCCAGATCGGCAGCGACGACGGCACCGGCTCAGTGGCGAGATTCAACAATCCGTCCGGCGTCGCTGTGGACAGCTCCGGCAACCTCTACGTGGCGGACCGCGCCAACGACACGATCCGGAGGATCACCTCGGCCGGAGTCGTGACGACCGTGGCCGGCAGTGCCGGCAAGACCGGCTTCCTGCCCGGCAGCGCGCCGGGCGTCATCGGCAGCCCGCGGGGCATCGCGGTCAGCGGCAACGCCGTCTCCTTCACCTTCGCTTGCGCGATCGGCGTGCTGACCGTCCAGTGATGTTCGGCGCGCCGGAGAAGCTTCGACGCCGCTTCCCTATGAAGACCTGCCGGGCTGGCCGGGTCCGTGTAGATGACGCGTCTGCCGTCCGGCGGCCCGGCCTAGTGCCGTCGTCTGCCCCTTCAAGATGGGATCTTGTTTCTTGGGTTCGGTGCCTCGGAGGATGCTGCCTATGTGCGTAACACACACCCTGAAGCGACTTGTCGGCGGTCTGGTCATGGCGGCCGGCCTCGGTGCGTGGGCCTGTGGCAGCGGGGGCACCAGCTCGTACACGATCGGCGGTACCCTCTCGGGCCTGGCGAGCGGGCAGCAGGTCACGCTGCTCGATAACGGGAGCGATACGCTGACGCTCTCGGCGAGTGGGAGCTTCACCTTCACCACGCCGGTGACGGCCAACGGGGCCTACAGCGTGACGGTCGGGGCGCAGCCGACCGGGCAGACCTGCACCGTGAACAGCGGCAGCGGCAGCGGCGTCACGGCGAGCGTCACCACAGTCGGCGTGACGTGCGTGGACAACCCGATCCTGGCCTTGCTGGCCGGCAGTTCGGGTGGGTCCGGCAGCGCCGACGGGACGGGCGCGGCGGCGCGCTTTTCCTCTCCGAGTGGCGTCGCCGTCGACAGCGCCGGCACCGTGTATGTGGCGGATACCGGGAACTCCACGATCCGCAAGATCACCGCGGGTGGCGTGGTGACCACGCTGGCGGGGACGGCGGGCGTGTGGGGGAGCACCGACGGGACGGGCGCGGAGGCGCGGTTCTACTTCCCAATGGGCGTCGCCGTCGACAGCGCCGG
>PMKG01000028.1 GCA_003157675.1 Acidobacteriota bacterium | reverse complement strand
CGACCGGCTGGCGTTCGCCAATCGGATGCGACAGGGCCAACTGCAGGGCCAGGTGTCCTACCAGCTCGGCGGATCGCCACTCGACGCGGCGCCGTATTCGCTCACCGGGAAGCCGAACCCGAAGGAGAGTTACCTGCAGCAGCGCATCACCGCGTCGGTGGGCGGCCAGTTCAAGATCCCGCACCTTTTCGATTTCGGTCCGCGCACGTCGTTCTTCCTGAACTACACGGGCAACCATTCGACAAACGCCTATTCGGCGTTATCGACGGTCCCGACCGACGCGGAGCGGCAGGGAATCTTCCCGACAGCCGTGACGGATCCGCTCACGGGCCAGGACTTTCCCGACAACACCGTTCCGATCAGCCCGGTCGCGGCCGCGCTGCTCCAGTACATCCCGCGCGCCAATCAGCAGCCGGGTGCGACGACGAACAACTTTTACTACTCGACCACAACCGCGACGTCGGCCGACGACATCAATTTCCGCTTCATCAGGCAGTTCGGCGCCCAGACGCGGCGCGGCACTCGTGGCGGTGGCGGGATGGGCGGCGGCGGAGGACGCGGGGGCGGGGGGTTCGGCGGCGGCACGAACCTGAACTTCTCGATCCACTATCACCGACAGGAGTCCACGCAGGCGACGCCCCTTGGGGCCTCGTCCGGCACCTCGTCGCAGACCGGGTGGGATATCCCGGTGGGGATCTCCTTCACGACCAAGGGGATCATGAACCAGGTGCGGGCCGACTACAACCTGAACAAGTCGACGACAACCAACGCCTACGCGGGCGTCACCAATGTCGCGGGCCAGGCCGGGCTCCAGGGCACGTCCACCGATCCGTTCGACTGGGGGCTGCCGACGCTGTCGTTCAGCGGCTTCACCAGCCTGACCGACATCACCCCCTCTTCGCGGCACGCGCAGACCTTCACGCTGAGTGACGCGATGATCCGCAGCGTCAAACGCCACAATCTCCGATGGGGCTTCGGGTTCTCGGACACGCGGCTCGACAACCGGACCGACGCCAACGCGCGCGGGACGTACTACTTCACGGGCGCGTTCGCGGGTGGCGGGACCGCGACGGGAGGCAGCGGCACCGACTTCGCCGACTTCCTGCTCGGCTACCCGCAGACGGCGACCGTTCAATATGGGCCCGGCACCGAGCAGTTCCGGTCGGACTCGGTGAACGCCTACTTCCAGGACGACTGGCGCGTGTCGTCCAACTTCACGCTCAACTTCGGCGTGCGCTACGAGTACCAGATGCCCTACAGCGAGGCGGACAACCGGCTCGCGACCCTGGACGTGAACCCTGACTTCACCGCCGCGGCGCCGGTGCTCGCGGGACAGAACGGACCGTATTACGGCCAGTTCTCGACGACGCTCGTGAACCCCGACCGCCATGCGTTCGCGCCTCGGATCGGCCTGGCCTGGCGGCCGAAGCCCAAGTGGGTCGTCCGCGGCGGCTACGGCATCAACTACAGCTCGGTGCCATATCTGCAGATCGCGCAGAAGCTGGCGGCCCAGCCGCCGTTTGCCACGAACAACACCATCACGGTCGATCCGACGACGGCCATGCCGTCACCGCTCGCGACGATCCTTCTGACCTCGACCGAGAACTTCACGAACAACTTCGGTGTGGACCCGAACTACCGCATCGGCTACGTGCAGCTCTGGAATGCCGACGTCCAGCGCGACCTCACGCAGACGCTCAACGTGGGCTTCAGCTACATCGGCACGCACGGATCGAGCCTCGACATCCTGCGCGCGCCCAACCGCAATCCCGACGGGACGCCGTCCATCCCGGGCGTCGCGCCGTTCATCTGGGAATCCTCCGGGGGCATCTCGAACATGCACGCCTTCTCGGTCCGGGCGCGCAAGCGGCTGTCGATGGGGTTCCAGGTCGGCGGCACCTACACCTACTCGAGGGCGTTCGACAATGCGTCGACGCTCGGCGGGGGCGGCGGCGTGGTGGCGCAGAACGACAAGGACCTCGCCGCCGAGTACGGCCCGTCGAGCTTCGACATCCGTCACCGGTTCACCAGCGACTTCAGCATCGAACTGCCGTTCGGGTCGAACCGGCGCTGGCTGACGCGCGAGGGGCTGGCGAACGAGATCTTCGGTGGATGGATGCTGAACGGCACGTTCTCGTTCTCGTCCGGCACGCCGTTCACGGCGCTCGTGGCCGGCGCGGTGACCGACGTCTCCAACGGGGTCAGCGGGTCTCTGCGCGCGAACTACAACGGCCAGCCGATCGCGCTCGCGAACCCGACGATCGGGGAGTTCTTCAACACCGCGGCCTTCACCCTGCCGGCCGCCGGCACGTTCGGCACTTCGGGGCGCGACACGATCGTCGGGCCGCCGCAGCGATCGTTCAACATGGCCCTGATGAAGAACTTCACCGTGCGCGGCCTGCGCACGCTGAGCCTGCGGATCCAGGCCAACAACGTGCTGAACATGGTCGTCTGGCGGGGGATCAATACGACGCAGAACTCGCCAGGGTTCGGCCAGGTCACCTCGGTCGGGCAGATGCGGTCCGTGCAGATCGTGCTGCGGGCTGGTTTCTAAAGGTTACGCGCGCCATGGCATTCCATCTTCGATCCCGTGCTGTGTGGTCGGTGTCAATCGCCGCGACGATCGGCGTCCTGCTTTTTCCCGGCGGAGCGCGCGTGCTCGTCGCGCAAGGGCAGGCAGGGGCGCCGCAGCGCCCCGTACCGGTATTCAGATCCGGCGTCGACCTGGTGACGGTGAACGTCGTCGTGCGCGACAAGAGCGGCAATATCGTCCGGGGGTTGACCCGGGACGACTTCACCGTGACCGAGGACGGCGCGCCGCAGACCATCAAATTCTGCGAGCATCAACAATTCTCCGAGGCCGTAGAACCTCTGGCGCCCCAACCGGTCGACGACGAGAACGTCACTATCTACAAAAGGCTCACCCGCACCCAGTTTGCCGGGGAACCGCCGGAGAGCAACAAGTACAAGGATCGCCGCCTGCTCGCTCTCTATTTCGATATGACGGCCATGAATCCGCAGGACCAGATGCGCGCCTTGACCGCCGCGGAGGATTTCATTCGCAAGCAGATGACCGCGGCCGACCTGGTGGCAATCCTGCGGTTCAACGGCGGATCGGTGGATGTGCTGCAGGATTTCACCGCCGATCGCAACCATCTGCTCAGCATTCTGCAGACGCTGGTCGTCGGCGAAGGCCAGGGATCGGCGGACTCCATCGATGACGCCAGCAGTGCCGACACGGGCGCGGCCTTCGGCCAGGACGACAGCGA
>PMKG01000424.1 GCA_003157675.1 Acidobacteriota bacterium | reverse complement strand
ATGCGCTCGCCGGGCCGGACGACGACGAGGTGGCCGACCTTCACGGCCGACGCCATGATCTCGACCTCGCGGCCGTCCACCAGCACGCGCGCCGTTCGCGGCTGAAGCCCGACGAGCCGCCTGATCGCCTCCGACGTGCGCCCCCGGGCGCGCGCCTCGAGCAGCCGGCCGAGCAGGACGAGCGCGATGATCGCCGTCGAGACCTCGAAATAGACGTCGAGCGACAAAGACTCCGCGCCGTGGTGGGCGGGCAGCGCCCCGGCGAGCCAGCCCGGCGCGAGCGCGACCATGACCGAATAGCCGAAGGCCACGCCGGTGCCGACGGCGATGAGCGTGTTCATGTCCGCCGCCCGGTGGCGGACGCTCTTCCAGGCGCCGCGGTAGAACGGCGCGCCCGAGTACGCCACGACCGGCAGCGCCAGCGCGAGCTGCAGCAGGTCGGCCCCGGGGAAACGCAGGTGCCCCATGCTGACGATCATCAGGGGCGTCGTCAGGCACACCGCCACGGCGAGCCGGCGGCGGAGATCCCGGTAAGCAGCCTCGTGCGCCTGCCTCTCGAGATCTCCGACGGCGTCGACGGCGGCGACGCTTCCGGCGTCGGCCGCCGCGCCGCCGGCCACGTCGCGCGTGTCGATGACGTCGTAGCCGACGTCGCGGACCGCCTGAACGAGATCGCCGACGCCGACCCTGGCCGCGTCGAACGTCACCACGGCGCGGCCCGTGGCGAAGTTGACGTCGGCCGTTTCGACGCCCGGCGTGTCCGAGAGCGTCAGCTCGATCGTCCGGGCGCAGGCCGCGCAGCTCATCCCGAGCACCGGGAGCGAGACGTGGGAGGACGGCGGGTTGGGGGAACCAGGGCTCACGGGACCTCTCGGGCGCGGCTCGGGGGCGGGCCGCCACCTCGATCTTACTGCCGCTCGCGGCGCGCGGAACAATCGGACGGCGGGCCCGCTGTCGGCGACCCCCGTCCGGGCCGATAACACAAGGAAGGGTAGATCCGCACACGGTCGCCACTATGCGCATCGGACGCCAGGAACTGTTTCTCGTCGCCGGCCTCGCGGCCGGCGCCGCCGTCGCGTTCACGGGACAGCTGTCGACGGTCCTGCAGGCGATGCGGGATTTCGAGAGCCAGCATCACATCGGGCTGCTGCCGGGCTTCACGATCGTGGCGCTTACGCTGCTCGGCTTCCTGCAGGGCAAGCGGCACCAGCTCCAGCAGCGGGCCGCGGCCGACGCGGCCGCGGCCCAGAGGGCGCAGGACCGCGCGCAGCGGCTCGAGCGGCTCGTCACCTTCTGGCAGGCCCTCACCGAGTCGTCTGACCTCGAAACCGTCCGCGGCGTCCTCGAGCGCCACCTTCCGGAGATCACCGGCAGCGCCGACGTGTGGGTGGTGGCGGGCGGCGAGGGGAACTGGAGCCCGATCGTCGGCCCCGCCGTCGTCCCCACGACTCGCGGCGAGACGCCGGTCGTGGACCTCGCCGTCGAGGTGCTCTCGACGCAGGGGGGGGCGGTGCGGCCGGAAGGCCTCGACCTCGGCGGCCAGGTCTGCTTTCCGATGACCGCTGCCGACACGAGCCTCGGCGTCCTGGGATTGCCGGCGGCCTCGCCGGCGCTCGCGCCCGAGCGGCGCCTGCTGGTCGGCGCCACGGTTGCGCTGGTGGGCGTGTCGCTGAACAGCCTGCACCTGCTGCAGGAGGTTCGCGAGAGCAGCATGCGCGACGCGCTGACCGGCTGCGCCAACCGCGCGCACGCCATGGACCGGATCGCGAGCGAGCTGGCGCGGGCCCGCCGCACCCGTCATCCGGTGTCCCTGGTGATGTTCGACGTCGACCGGTTCAAGTCGATCAACGACCGGTACGGGCACCTGTGCGGCGATACCGTGCTGGCCAGAGTCGGCGTCGTGCTGCGCGCCTCGCTGCGAACGAGCGACCTGAAGTGCCGCTACGGCGGCGAGGAGTTCCTGATCCTGCTCCCCGACACGCCGCTCGAGGGCGCCCGCCGCGCGGCCGAGACGCTGCGCCGCGAGCTGTGGAAGATCGAAGTGCCGTGGAACGGCGAGACCGTGCGCGTGACCGGCAGCTTCGGCGCGGCCCGTGCGCAGCCGGACGAGCTCGACCCCGCCGTCGTGATCGCCCGCGCCGACCANNGCGCTCTACCGCGCCAAGCGCGAGGGCCGCGACCTCGTCTGCCTCGCCGCCGACGAATCGGCGCCGGTCCTGTCCGACGCGACTGGAGATGAACCCGGGCGCTGACCGGCACGGGCTGCTATGCTGTCTCCATGCTCCCGCCCATCCGCCAACTGACCTCGGAGTCGGCCGGTGCCGGCTTCTTCGTGTGCACCCAGAAGGATCTCCGCCCGGGCCGCAACGGGGAGTTCCTGTCGCTCGTCCTGCAGGACGCCACCGGCCGCATCCCCGCGCGCGTGTTCGACGACGTCGACCGTCTCAAGGGAGAGTTTGAGGCCGGCGAGTTCGTCAAGGTGAAGGCAAGAGCCAACCTGTACAACGATCGCCTGCAGCTCATTGTGGAGAACATCCGGCGGGTCCATCCCGAGCAGGATCGGCAGGAGGGGTTCCGTGAAGAGGACTGCGTCATCGCGTCGGCGCGGCCGGTCGACGAGATGTGGGCCGAGCTCCAGGCGCGAATCGCCGCGACCGCCAACCCGTACGTGAAGCGGCTGCTTGAGAACGTCGTGACCGCCCACGAGGCGAAGCTGCGCATCTGGCCGGCCGCGCAGACGCTGCACCATGCCTACCGCGCGGGGTTCCTCGAGCACGTCCTCCAGATGGCGAACGTCGGCGAGCAGGTGGCGAGGGCCTACCAGGCCGACGCCGACCTGGTGCTCGCCGGCGCGGTCCTGCACGACATCGGCAAGCTGCAGGAGCTCGACTACGACCTGGCGACCAGCTACTCGCGCGACGGGCGGCTCATCGGCCACATCGTGCTCGGCGCGGCCGTCGTGCGCGACGCGGCCGCGGCCATCGAGGGGTTCCCGCCGGCGCTGCTGTCCGAGATCCAGCACCTGATCCTCTCGCATCACGGGTGCCTGGAGTACGGATCGCCGGTGGTTCCGATGACGATCGAGGCGTTCATCCTGTCGTTCATCGACGATCTCGACGCGAAGATCAACATGGCGCGGCAGGCCATTCGCGACGACACCGGCGACGGGGAGTTCACCGGTTACCACAAGCGCCTCGATCGCGTGTTCTGGAAGGGGCCGGCCGAAGGGTGATCGGGCGGCGCCGCTACTCGGCGCCGATCCTCGGCGGGCTGAGCGCGAAGGTCATCGTCCCCGCCAGCACCACCTTGCCGTCGACGCGCGCCACGCCCCGCAGGATCCCCATCTTGCTGCGCAGGCGGACGACCGACGCCTCGATCTCGACCACGTCGCCGGGACGCACGGGCCGCTTGTAGCGCACGCGATCGATGCCCATGAAGAAGATCAGGCGATCCCGGTGCTCGGGCTTGGCGAGGATGAGGATCGCGCCCACCTGGCCGACGGCCTCGGTGAGCACGGTCAGCGGCAGCGCCGGGCCGTCCTCGGCGCTTCTCGTCAGGAAGTACTGGTCGGCGGAGATGTTCTTGATGCCGACGATGCGCTTGTCGATCTCGAGCTCGGTGATGCGGTCGACGAGCAGGAACGGGAAGCGATGCGGGAGGATCCGCTCAATGGTCGCGTTGTCGAGGGGCAGCTGCAGATCCATGGCGTGAACGCTCCCGGGCTTTCGCGGTAGGCTCAGAAGTATAATCCGGTTACGTTCTCCGAGTCTCGACGTTCATAGGCCCTCATGCACTCATCCTCTTCCGATCCTCCGGCAGACGGGGCTGGCTCGATGGCCGGCGCCACACCGCGGCCCAGCGACCAGCAGCTGCTGACGACGCTGTTCGACCTCGGACGGCAGGTGACCTCGGTGCTCGACCTGGATGAGCTGCTGCAGCGGATCCCGCAGCTCATCAGCCGGCTGACCGCGTTCACCTCGTTCGCCGTCTACCTCATCGACGAGCGCCGGCACGACCTCTATATCGCCTACGCCGTCGGCTACCCGGACGCGCTCGTCAAGACGCAGCGCCTCCAGGTGGGCCAGGGGATTGTCGGCGCGGCCGTCGCCGAAGAGCACCCGGTCCTGGTCCACGACGTGCTCGCCGATCCGCGGTACGTCGAGATCGTGCCGGGCACCCGCTCCGAACTGGTCGTCCCGCTGCGCCGCAAGGGCCGCGTGATCGGCGCCCTGAACCTGCTCAGCCCCGAGGTCGCGCAGTTCACCGAGCTCGACGAGGCGATCCTCCGGCAGTTCGCGGCGGCGGTGGCCGTCGGGATCGAGAACGCCAGGCTCTTCGAGAAGGAGCGGCAGAACGCGGAGATGATGGAGACGCTGGCCGAGGTCAGCCGCGAGGTGTCGTCGATCCTCGACCTCGACGCCCTCCTCGTCAGGCTGGCCCAGCTCACCAAGCGGCTCATCGAGTACCGCACGTTCGGCATCCTGCTGCTGAACCCGGCGACTGGCGAGCTCGAGACCAAGCTGGCGCTCAAGTACGACGAGAAGACCACGCCGCGCTCGGTGAAGATGGGAGAGGGGCTGGTCGGCTACGCGGCCGAGCACAAGGAAATCGTGCTCGTGCCCGACGTCCAGGCCGACGCCCGCTACGTGAACGCGATGGACGACGTCCGGTCGGAGCTGGTGATCCCAATGCTCGTGAAGGACCGCTGCATCGGCGTCATCGACCTCGAGAGCCCCGAGCTCGACGCGTTCACGAAGCGCCACGTCGAGGTGATGACCATGCTCGCCGGCCAGGCGGCCGTGGCGATCGACAACGCGCGGCTCTACGAGACGATTCGGTCGAACGAGGAACGGCTCGAGGGGGAGCTGCGGTTCGCCCAGCGCGTCCAGGCGGCGCTGCTGCCGAGCGATCTGCCGCTGCGGATGAAGGGCGTGGAAGTGGCGGCGCGCTTCGCCCCTGCGCGCGAGCTGGGAGGCGACCTCTATGACTTCCTCTCACCCGAGGCGAACACGCTCGCCGTCGCGGTCGGCGACGTGTCGGGCAAGGGG
>PMKG01000373.1 GCA_003157675.1 Acidobacteriota bacterium | reverse complement strand
TTCTGCGGCTCCTTCAGGAACTCGATGATCTCCTGCAGCTCTTCCTTCGCTTCGTCGACGCCCGCCACGTCCTTGAACGTGACCTTCTTCTGCGCCGTGGACGACAGCTTGGCCTTGCTCTTGCCGAACGAGAGCGCCTTGTTCCCGCCGCTCTGCATCTGGCGCATCAGGAAGACCCAGAAGCCGATCATCAGCAGGATCGGGGCCCAGGAGTAGAAGATGAGCGACCAGGGGCTGTCGGTCGCCTTCTTGGCGTTGACCTCGACGCCCTTCTCGATCAGCTTGTTGGCGAGGCCATCATACTGCCCGGGGGCGTAAGTCTTGAAGGTCTCGTTGGCCGCCGTCTTGTAAACCCCGGTCACCTCGCTCCCGGTGATTGTCACCTGGGCGACCTGGCCGGCGTTGACCTTCTCCATGAACGCGCTGAAGCTGATCTCGCTGTCGCGCTGCTGGGAATTGGTCACGAAGTTCCAGATGAGCAGCACCGCGACGGCCAGCACCATCCAGAACAACAGGCTCTTCAGCGTGGAGTTCACCCTCGTTCTCCCCTCAGCGTCAAGGTTACCACGGCGCGCGTACGCCCGCTCACGCGGAAATCCTCGGAAATTGCGTATCCCGCCACCCAGACGATCCGGTCGTCCCGGTCCACGACGAGCGGGACCCGGTCGCGCTCGCCACGGGGCACCCGGCGGTCGACGAAGAAGTCCTGCAGCTTCTTGTGGCCGACCAGGCCGAGCGGGCGAACACGGTCGCCCGGCCGGCGGAACCGGACCGACAGGCCCGAGACCAAGTCCGCATCGACGACGGAAGTCCGTCCATCGGAAACCGAAACCGCGAAGCCGACAGGATCGGCGCCCGCGGGGCGAAGCTCAGACGAAAGCGTGAGGCCGCCCTCGAGAAGGGCCTCTCCTGGAATAGACAACGATTCCCGGAAAAAGGTTCTCGGCGAGGGAATCACCGGCTCTCCAGCCCGGCCGCGCCCCAAGGACGGCACGAGCAGCAGCCGCCCGGCGGCCGTGACGGATGCGCGCACGCCGGGAAGCGCTGCCGGCCCCCGGAGCGACCCGCGGGCGAGCGCCAGCAGGCGCTCGGCCTGGCCGAACCCGACGAACCTGCCGCCCGACGCCTGCCTGAGCGCGAGGATCGCCACGCGGCGCGCCAGCGCGATCGGCAGGCTGCCGAGCGCCGCGGCGTCAAGCACCATCCCGGGACCCGACACCTGCCCGGCGATCTCGGCCAGACGACTCGCGGCGAGATCGTCGAGGTAGTCGGCGTCGGCCCGCGCGCTCTCGGCCGCCCGGGCGAGCGCCTCGCGCGCCGTCGGGACGATCTGCTCCAGGGCCGGAACGAGGTCGTGCCTGATCCGGTTCCGGAGATGCCGGCGGTCCAGGTTCGACAGGTCCTCGCGAAAGGCCATCCCCGCCTCGCCGACGTACTCCACCAGTTCCCGATGCCCGCAGTCGATCAGCGGCCGCACGAACGCGTCCCGGCTGACCGGCATGCCCCCGAGGCCCAACGTGCCCGCTCCGCGAAGCAGGTTCATCAGCACGGTTTCGGCCTGGTCGTCCCTCGTGTGGCCGAGGGCCACGTGCGTGGCCCGCGCGCGCTCTCTCGCACGGTCGAGGAACTCGTACCGAAGGCGACGGCCCGCATCTTCGACGGAGGTGCCCAGCCGTCGGGCCGCCGCACCGACGTCGCCGCGGCCGGCGTCGAAGGCGAGCGACAGCCGGACGGCCAGCGCCTGGCAGAAGCGCTCGTCCTCGTCGGCCGCCTCTCCACGCAGCATGTGGTTGAAGTGCGCCAGGCCGACGAATTCGATCCGGAGCCGGGCCGCCGCGTCGTGCAGCAGACAGACCAGCGCCGTCGAGTCCGCTCCACCCGACGCGGCGACGATCACGCGCGCGCCAGGCGGAAGCAGGCTGTATCGGTCGATCGTCCGGCAGACTCGCTCGGTGAGGAAGGACATCGAGAGCGAGCACACTCAGGCGAGCGGTGAATCTGGTGCCGGTGCAGGGACTTGAACCCCGGACTCCGCGGATATGAGCCGCGTGCTCTAACCAACTGAGCTACACCGGCGTAAATGCCAATGATATCACGGCGTTTCGTCGCTCTCAACAAGCGCCGCCGCCAGCAGGGGTATGAGCAATTCGTGGTGGCCGACGAGATAGTACCCGTGGCCGATTCCCGACGTGGGGCGGTTCACCACGTTCACCTGTGGACGGTACAGCTTCGCGAAATCCAGCGCCACCGTGGTCAGGCCGTCGAGGCAGCAGCCCTTGTTCCGCGCCAGCGAGACGGCNNACGGCCTTGAGAAAGACCTCGGGCAGGATCACCGCCGACCCGCAATTGAGATAGACGCCCTGCTCGAGACGCGACACGTTCGACGCAAAGTAGCGGAAGTCGCGGAGGCTTCCCTCCCCGATGGCCGCGCCCGACGCCGCCGGGTGCATGTGCACGATATCGGTGCCGATGGCGACGTGCGCCGTCAGCGGAATCCCCAGCCGGTATGCCGCCGCGGCCACCGAGCCGTGCTCGTGCTGCGGATGTCGCGCGCACAAGTAGCGGCCAACGGCCTGGCCGAGACCGAGACCGGCGGCGACGCCCTCGNNTGATCGCGCCGTTCAGCAGCCGGCCCGTCTCCTCGGCCATGCCGAAGCGGCCTTCTCCGAGAGCGGAATCGACGTCCTCGGACGTCGCGCCCGACAGCGCAATCTCGAAATCGTGGATCAAGCCGGCGCCGTTGGTCGCCAGCGCCGAGACGAAGCCGCGCTCCATCAAATCGATCAGGACGGGCGCGAGGCCGGTCTTGATGACATGCGCCCCGAAGCCCCACAGAATCCCCCGCCCTCCAGCCCGGGCGGCGATCATGGCCGCCACCACGGCGCGAAAGTCGGCGGCCGCCAGGATCGACGGCAGCGAGTCGAGCCAGCCGGTCAGGCCCGATCCGGGCTGGTAGGGCCTGGCAAAGTCCTCCGCCCGCGCCTTGCTCGCCCGACTCTTCAACGGATACGTCCGAATCCCGGACAGGTCGAATTCTTCGTAGGAAAAGGGCATGGGAACTCTCTGGGCGCAGGGCTGAAGCCCTGTGCTATCTGATGACTCGCGGGCCGCCTGATTGTCAGATCGCGCACGGCTTCACCCCTCGACGTGGCTCGGGGTGCCCTGAGCTCGTCGCCTCTCGACGATGCTCGAGGCGACCCTGAGCTGGCCGAAGGGTCGAAGGGCAGCCGTGCGCCTCACTACGGCTCCGCGGATCGGATTCTACTCTCGCGGCGCGGCTCCGTCACACGATGAGCATCGCGTCGCCGTAGCTGTAGAAGCGATAGCCGCGCGACACGGCCTCGCGATAGGCACCGAGCACGGCCTCCCGGCCCGCAAACGCGCACACCAGCATCAGGAGCGACGACTTCGGGAGGTGGAAGTTGGTGAGCAGGCCGGTGACCACGCGGAATCGGTGTCCGGGATGGATGAACAGTTCGCTCGTCGCCGGCCCGGCCGCGACATGGCCGTCTCCGGCCAGGCCCGCCGTCTCGAGCGCCCTCGTCGTTGTCGTGCCGACCGCGATCACGCGACGCCCTTCCGCGATCGCCGCCTCGATCGCGCTCGCCGTCTGCGGCGGCACGTCGAAGCTCTCGGCGTCCACCTGGTGGTCCTCGACACGATCGGCGCGAACCGGTTTGAACGTGCCGTAGCCAACGTGCAGCGTCACGTCGACGCGCCCGACGCCCGCCGATTCCAGGCGGTCGAGAAGCCGCGTGGTGAGGTGCAGGCCGGCGGTTGGCGCGGCAATCGATCCCCGGTTCTTCGCGTACACGGTCTGGTACCGCTCGCGGTCGAGCGGGTCGTCGGCGCGATGGATGTAGGGCGGCAGCGGCATGTGCCCGATCGCGTCGACGCCGCGCTCGACCTCGTCACCGTTCCCGGTCCACAGCCTGATCGTGCGCCGGCCGTGGAAGTGCTGCGCGAGGACCTCGGCCCAGAGCGTCACTCCGGCGGCCTCGAACTTCACGCGCGCGCCGGGATGGAGCTTCTGCCCTGGGTGCATCAACGCCTCCCACTGGTCGGCCTCCAGCCGGCGAACCAGCAGGCATTCGACGGCGCCTCCGGTCGGGTCGCGGTGGCCGAGAAGCCGCGCGGGAAAGACCCTGGTGTTGTTGACCACGAGCAGGTCACCCCGGTGGAGGAACTCGGGCAGGGCCGCGACGCTCGTGTGCGCGACGATCGCGCCCGAGGACCGGTCGAGGACGAGCAGACGCGCCTGGTCCCGTTCGGGAACGGGCTGCTGGGCGATCTGTTCAGAAGGCAGGTCGAAATCGAACAGGGACACGTCCACCGGGACAGTGTAGATCGGCTCTCGGCTGACGGCCGACGGCTGAAGGNNCGGCTGACGGCTGACGGCTTGCGACGTCTGCTAGTGAACCACTGGCCGCACTTCGACCTTCGACTGTCGCCAGTCTTCGGCGAGCAGGGACCACATCAACTGGTCGTGGTAGCGGCCGTCGCACTTCAGAGCCTGGCGCGCCAGGCCTTCCGGCACCGATCCCACCTTGCGGGCCGCGCCGTTGGCCCGGCCGTTCTGAACGGCGGCCCGGGCCTCGAGACGATGCACGCCGACCTGGTCGAAGAGGAAATCGAACAGGAGGTCGGCGGCCGCGGCGAAGATCCCGGTCCCCCAGAATTGGGAGCCGAGGGCGGCTC
>PMKG01000046.1 GCA_003157675.1 Acidobacteriota bacterium | reverse complement strand
CCGGTGCTTGCCGACCTTGTGCCCCGTCGTGAGCGTGGGCGAGTTGGCCGGCTCGAGCGGGTGGATCTTCACGTTCGGGCACTGACTCTTCAGGAACCGGCCGGTTCCCATCACCGTTCCGCCCGTGCCGACGCCGGCGACGAACGCGTCCGGGTGGAGCCCCCGAAATCGCAACTGCCAATAGATCTCGGGACCGGTCGTCGCCTCGTGCGCCGCCACGTTGTCTTCGTTCGAGAACTGCCGCGGCAGGAAGCCGCCCGTGGCGCGCGCCGCGTCCTCGGCCAGGCGAATGCTGCCGAGGAACCCGCCCTCGTCGTGGGACACGAGCCTGATCGTCGCGCCGAGACTGCGAATCAGATCGATGCGCTCGCGGCTCATCCAGTCGGGCATGAAGATCGTCACCGGGTGTCCCATCGCGCGACCGATCGCGCAGAATGAGATGCCCGTGTTGCCGCTCGTCGCCTCGAACAGCGGAACGCCCTCATGGAGCAGCCCCCGCCGATAGGCTTGGCCGACGATGTAGAGCGCCATCCGGTCCTTGATGCTCCCGGTCATGTTCAGGTTCTCGGCCTTGGCGTAGATCACGCGCCGACGGTCGCCAAGCGTGAACCGGATGGCGAGCAGCGGCGTGTTACCGACGAGATGGCCGAGCTGGCGGATGCGACTCTGTGTTTCCTGTTCGAGCATGAGGTGTCCTTGTTGGCGCGACGAAATGGCGTCGGAATTCTATCAGACGCCTCCGGCTCTCGCCATTTCGCCTGCCACCCGCCGGCCAGGAGGCCGGCGCCACAAGAGCAACCATCACCTTTTGACCTGCGCGGGCCGAATGTGGAGACTAGCGCCATGCAGTCGAACAGATGGACGGTCGCGTCGCTGGTGTCGCTTGTCGTCGCGTGTGCGGCCGTCGCCCCCGCTGGCCTGGCGGCTCTGCCACAGGGCACCCCGCGCGGCTCAGCCCTGACGGCGGCGCTCACTGCCCTCGACGCCTTCTATGCCTCTGGCGTACACGACAACGGTATCGTCGGCAGCCGCCTGGTGGTCGTGCGCGAGGGCCGCGAACTGTTCGCGCGATCGGTCGGCATGGCGGACATCGCGCGACAACATCCGGTCGATGCGGACACGATCTTCCACTGGGCCTCGATCACCAAGACCTTCACGGCAATCGCCATCATGCAGCTCCGCGACCGGGGCCTGCTGACGCTTGACGACCCGGTGGTGAACTACGTGCCCGAACTGCGCCTGGTCCACGACGCCTACGGCGACATCAGCCGGATCACCATCCGCCACCTGATGACGCACAGCGCCGGCTTCCGCAACCCGACGTGGCCTTGGGGCGGTGACAAGCCGTGGCACCCGTTCGAACCGACCGAATGGTCACAGCTCGTGGCCATGTTCCCGTACACCGAGGTGGAGTTCGAGCCGGGCAGCCGTTACAGCTACTCGAACCCCGGCATCATCTTCCTCGGCCGCGTCATCGAACGGCTGTCGGGCGACCATTACGAAACTTACATCGACAAGAACATCCTGAAGCCGCTCGAGATGTTTCGCAGCTACTTCGACGCCACGCCCTACCACCTGCTGCCGCACCGCAGCGCGAGCTACTTCGTCGAGAACGGAGGGCCGCGGCCTGCGCCGTTCGACGTGAACACCGGCATCACCGTCTCCAACGGCGGCCTCAACGCCCCCGTCGATGACATGGAGAAGTACCTCGCCTTCCTCATCGGCGACGAGAAGCGGCGGGCGGTGTACGACCTTGTGCTGAAGCGCCGGTCGATCGAAGAGATGTTCGTGCCGCAGCTCGCGATCGGGGCCGAGGGGGACGACCGGGTGTCGATCGGGCTGAACTTCTTCGTCGAAGACCGCGAGGGCCGCCACCTCGTCGGCCACAGCGGCGGCCAGAATGGGTTCATTTCCCACTTCTACGTCTGCCCCGCTCTTCGAGCCGGCTATGTCGTCGCCTTCAACACGCAGGTGCCGACGGCGGACGACAAGGACAAGACGCGCGAGTTCGACGCGGCGCTGCGGACGTTCATCCTGAAGACAGTGTTCCCGGTGATGTAGGGCAGGCGTTGCGGGCCCGCCCGCCGATCCACTCCGCCACCGTCTTCACCGCGATGTCCGGCCTGTCGGTGATGAGCCCGTCCACGCCCCAGCCGAGCAGGCGCCTCATGTCGTCGGCGCCGTCCACGATCCAGACCTGGACCGGGACGCCGGCGCGGTGCGCGGCACGCACGAACCGCGGTGTCACCACGCGCAGCCTTTCGCGTCCCTCGGGAACCTGGAACGCGCGGTAACGCCTGAACGGCGGCAGCCAGCCAAGCCGGGACCAGAGGATCGCGTGCAACACTTCCTGGCGTGAGGCACTGCTCGCCGTGCCCGGCGCGATCCGGCGCGCCTGCCGCAGCACGCCCGAGGAGAACGATCCGAGGCACACGCGGCCGAGAGCCCCAGCTTCGCGGACCACACCGATCGTCGCCTCGGCCATCGCGGACGAGTCGTCCTTCATTTCGATGATGATCGGGTGGGCGGGATGCCGCCCGAGCACCTCACGGAGCGTCGGCACGCCGATGCCGATGCCCCTGAACGGGTGCGTTCCGTCGGCGGCGGTGAAGCGGTAACCCGCGTCGACGCGGGAAAGGTCGGCGGCAGAGAGTCCGGCGATCGCGCCGGCGACGTCGCACGTGCGATCGAGGCGCGCGTCGTGGCAGACGACGACGTCCCCGTCGCGCGACAGGCGCACGTCGAGCTCGAGGCCGTCCACGCCTTCGGCGACCGCCCGGTCGAAGGCCGGGAGCGTGTTCTCGGGCGCGAGCCGGCTTCCGCCGCGGTGTCCGAACACGAGGGGACGGTCGGTGCGAATCCAGCTCATGCGGTAGTCCGCCCCGATCCACTCACGTCGACGGACCGGATCCTCGCCAGCTCCCGCTGCGCCGCCGCCACGCGGTGCGGCTCGCCGACCTTTCGCGCCCGCCAGAGCAGGTTGTGGGGCGTGACGGTGGCGCCGACGAACTCCACGACCTCGGTTTCGAAACCGGCCGCTTCGAGACGCCAGGTCCGCTCGGCGTCCACCATCGCCTGGATGAAGCGCCGCCGAACGGGCGCCTGCCTGGGGATCCCGGCCTGCGCCGCCCGCGCTTCGGCGCGCGTGGCGGCGGCCACCGCGCGGCTCGTGCAGCACGGCACGAGGAGCAGCTCGCGGCAGTTCGACGACGTCGCCCGCTCGATCACCGCGTCGGCGGCGTCCCCGCAGGCGTGGAGCGCCGCGACGATCGACGGCCGGTCGGGCCACACCGAGGGGTCCGACACCTCGGCGTGGCGGCACTCGATGGGAATGGAGGTGCCGAGCCGCTCGACGGCGCGTCGGCTGATCGCGACACGCGAGGCCTCGCGCTCGATGGTGATGACCCTCGCTGAAACCCCTGCCGGTTCGAACA
>PMKG01000209.1 GCA_003157675.1 Acidobacteriota bacterium | reverse complement strand
TGTGGCAGTCCATGCAGTCCATCTGCCGCAGCTCGCCCTTCTTCAGTTGCTCGTCGGTCACGCCGTCGGCGCGGAACGTGCGCACGCCGCTCTTGTCGGTCACCTCGACCCAGACGATCGTCTGGCGCTTTGGGTCGGTCGTGATGTATCTCACGCGCGTCGACGGCGACATGTGCCAGTGGATGCCCTGCGCGCCCAGCGTGTCGCTGCCGCTGCCGATGTGCAGCCGCAGCGTCGTCGTCGACGGGGTGTTCGCCTCGTCGTCGGCGAACTCCTTGACCTGCTTGACCACGTCGCCGGTGAACTTCTCGGGCCAGTGGCACTGNNCCGGGGCCGATGTGGCAGGCCACGCATGGCACGCGGGCGTGGGGGCCGTTCTGGTACGCCGTGAATTCGGGCTGCATCACCGTGTGGCACACCTGTCCGCAGAACTGCGGCGAGTCCATGTACTCGACGCCGCGGAACGCCGCCAGCGAGATGACGATGATGTTGACGAAGGTCAGGAAGACGAGCACCGCCGCGATGTTCCGGGTGTGGGACCGGTTCAGGTCGAGGACCGGCCACACGACAACGGCCGCGGCCTTCGCCAGGAGCTCGCGCCGGCGGGCGAGGTAGATGCCGACGGGGACGAGGACGAGGCCGAAGACGAAGGCGCCCGGGAGGACTAGGAATGCGATGATCCCCATGTAGGGGTTCATCGGCAGCCCGAAGAGGTCCGCGAAGAAAACGACGAGGAAGAGGGCCGCGCTGACCGTCGTCAGCCAGCCGCCGAACATCGTCAGCGGGTTGCGTGTGTAGCGGAACTTCGATTCTGGCGCCATCGTCTCGTCTCTCCGTCGGTCCCGTCGGTGCCCTGCCGTGTCCGGCCTTCCCGCGCCCTATATCCGGGCGAAGAGCACAGCGTAGAGGATCAGGCCGACCATCACCAGGCCCAGCGTCACGGCGATGGTCGCCACCACCTTCGCCAGACCGCCCACCCAGTCGGGCGCCGGGCCGATCTCGGCTTCCTCCAGCTCGCGGGTCGCCGCCAGCCGTTCGTACTCCGCCGCCCGCTCCTCCTTGAACTCGTGCTCGCTCACGCGGCCCGTGAAGATCACCGGGTCCATCGGGAACTTGTCGGGCCTGAGGTGGCTGTTGAAGAAGTGGATCGTGAAGATGAAGCCGACGGCGAGCAGCCCCTCCTCGCCGTGCACCAGCAGCGCGATGTTGAACCACGATCCGGGCAGGATGTGGGAGAAGAACACGGGGAACCACAGCACCAGGCCGGATCCGCCGATGATCCCCATCCCCCAGAACACCGCCCAGTAGTCGAACTTCTCCCAGTAGGTGAAATGATCGAACCTGGGCTGCGGGCCGGTGCGCAGGAACCAGCGGAGATGCGCGACCAGCTCGGCGACGTCGCGCGGCTGCGGCGTCATCGACGCCGGCCCCCAGAGCACCTCCAGGTCCTTCTTCACGAAGAGCCGGTGCATCAGGCGCCAGACGTGGAGGACGAAGCAGGTGATGAGCAGCGACGCGAAGATCCGGTGCAGGATGCCGGCCCCGTGCCCGCCCCCGAACAGCGCGGCCAGGCGGACCGCCCAGGGCGCGTCGTTGAACAGCAGGGGCATGCCGGTGAAGGCCAGCCCCAGGAAGCTGAACATCAACACGCCGTGGAGGAGTCGATGATACCGGTCGAACCGCTGGTACTGCACCCGCTCCCCTGTGGCGGCGTCGGTGGTGGCCATCCTGCTACTCCTCGGAACGCGGGCCGTCGTCCGGCCTCGAAGACCGCGTCTCGCCGGGCTTCACCGCGCGCGACGCCCAGAGCGTGGTGTGAATCCCGAAGAACGCGAACACACCGATGAGCAGCGCCTCCATGAACTTCGACGCGTAGAAGAGCCACGGGTCGCGCGCGTAGTTGCGGCGGTCGGCGTGAGGATCGTATTTGACGAAGCTGTCGTTGGCCCCGGCGTGGCACTTCCGGCACGTCGAGACCAGGCGCGCCGGCGACACGGTCGACCGTACGTCGCTCTTGGCGAAGATGTCGTGCGCGCCGTGGCAGTCGGCGCACGCCGCCACGCGCAGGAAGCCGAGCTGCGTCTCCTGCCCGTGGAACGTGTCGCGGTAGGTGCGGATCGACTCCGGGTGGCACGAGCCGCACTCGGCCAGCACCTGCGCCTTCCACGTGGCGCCCTCGGTCCGCTGGATCCGGTGCGCGGTGTGGCAGGTGACGCAGACCGGCGCGTCCGGCCGTCCCTTGCCGAGGGCCTCGCCGTGCACCCCGGTCAGGTAGCGCCGCTCCACCCCCTCGTGACACTTCCCGCACGTGGCCGGCACCGTCGTCCTGAACACCGGGCTCGCCGGGTCGGACTTGCGCCTGATGTCGTGCGCGTGGTGGCAGTCCTTGCAGTCGGGCGCCACCATCAGGCCGCTCTTGGACAGCGCCTGCCCGTGGATGCTGTCCTGGAACTCGGTGACGACGTCGCCGATGGCAATCCGTCCCCGCCGGATGATGTCCGCGTTGCCGTGGCAGCGCCCGCAGGTGGCCGGCAGGTTCAGGTGGTGGGTCGGCGAGTCCGGGTCGGACGCCGGGCGAATGTCGTGCGTGCCGTGGCAGTCCTTGCAGGCCGCGGCCACGCTGGTTGGCGAAGCCCGGCGGGCCTGCGCGTGCACGCTGGTGTCGTACTTCGCGGCCGGGCCGTCGTGGCACGTGGCGCACGAGACCGGCGCCAGTTTCTCGGCGTGGGGAAAATCGGTCGTCTTCGCGAGGTCCGCGTGACAGCCCACGCACGCAAGACCAGACTGGCCGTGGATCGAGTCGCCGAACTTGTCGGCCGAGACCGCGATCGAACGGCCGTTGGCCCCGGTCGCCGACGGGTCGCCGTGGCAGGCGAGACAATCGTCACTCGTCGGCGGCTTCGGGACGGCGGGGGCGGCCGGCTTCTGGGCCAGCACCGTCGTCGCCAGCAGGCACGCCGCAAGCAACAGAGCGAACGCGGAACGCAGGCGCATAGAAGTCATGGGCGCAAGAATCGCAGCACTCGTTGAGAGAACCCGCATTGTATCGACCGGACAGGCCTCACGCAATGGTCGAGTGCGACAACCCCGAGACGTGGAATCCGGACCCTCGAACCGAGCAAACGCACGACGCGGGGCCGCGGCTCTCTCAGCCGCCCCCCGCCTCGCTTGGCTTCGTAATCTGTGGCCCGGTTAGGCCGCCCTGTGGAAAAAGGGTCTGGAAGGATGAAGTAATGCAGTGCGACACGACCGGCCGTTTAATGGGCTGACCGGCCGCGGCAGGTCTATGGTGGATACAGACGCGCGACCTCACCGGGCACAGATCCTCGCAAATTGCGAGCAAGCTCTGACAGGCGCCCACGCCTGTCTCGCCTAGTCTACTCGCAAAGCGGATGCCAGTTCTTTTTCGCGGAAACCCTTGAGAAACCAGGAGGAATTTCGAGGAACCTTGCGGTAGGGCGGCACTTTCCCACCAACCATGCCGAAAAGCCGGCACGGAGTCAGGCCGACGGTCCCCGCTTGCGGAACACGCGGAACTCCCGGCCGAGCTGTGATTGCTCGGCAAGGTAGCAGATCTCTCCGCACTGCGAGGAGAAGTGGTATCCGAACTCCGGCTCGTGTCCGGTCATGTCCTCCCACTCGTCGTCGAGGCCGACGATCGCGTTGGCGGCGGCCGCGACCTGCTCCGGCGTGGCCCCCGGAAAACGCCTGTGGAGAACCGCCAGCACTTTCTCTCGGTCGATCATAGGCGGTGGCAGAACTGAGCTCGTGAAAGCGAAAAGTCGGTGCCGCCGGGCGTCTCGAACGCATGCGGGCCCCCATCCGCATACATCCGGGTTCGACCAGCGACACCGACCAGCAATTTCTCTTTACGCAAGCTCGGTGCCACGCGCGAGTATGGCCAAGTACCGAACAAAAACGCCTAGATCGCGCGTCCACCCTCGGTCGGATCCGACGTTCCTGGCGGGATTTCGCCAGTCGCGCCGGGAAATCGTCGCGCCTGAGGTTGCATTCTCCGCATGAACACTGGCCGGCCGAGCGCCCGGAGCGTGCGTCGATACGCCTCGTAGAGGTAGAAGCCCGGCGTTCGCGGCGAGAGCAGCGCCGCGTCGTCCGGGTTGACGACGATGCTCACTTCGATGTTGGGGGCCGCACCGATCGGGATCCAGTTGCGCCTGCACGCCTCGTAGACGTGGGCCATCACCGGCCGCATGTCCTCGTAGGTCGGAGACGGCCAGTTCTCCATGTCGGCGCCTAGTGTCGGGCGGAAGATGCACACGGTCGGGAACGCGCCGTGGTCGGCGATCCAGTCGATTCCCCGGAGCGTGGCCTCGACAGGTTCCACGCCGGCGATGATCTCTCCCGAGACCGCCCCCTTGGGCATCCGCCGGGCGCAGTACTCGATCGAATCGAAGAAGATCTGCTGCCCCAGCACACGCTCCTTCCCCGGGCAGATCCTCGCGAACCACTCGGGATCCATGAACTCGAGGCAAAAGGAGATGTGATCGACGCCGAGCGCGATCAGGCGGTCGTAGTGGTTGAAGTCCTTCTGCGGAGCCAGTTGCGCGCCCACCAGCACGCCGACCTGCTCCTTCAGCGCCGCGATGTACGGCTCGGCGAACTGCACGCCGCGCGTGCCCTGGAACCCGGCGTTGAGATGGACGAAGGTGATGCCGGACTCTTCCTTCGCCGCCCTCGCGACTTCCACGACGTCCTCGACCGCCTTGTCGACGATCTCGTGCTCGCCCACGTTGTTGCCCGTCGTGCAGAACCGGCAGTTGAGCGAGGGATGGTAGTTCCAGAACGTGCAGACCATGTTGATGTAGACGCCGAGGTAGGTCCCCTGCAGCACGCCGATGCGGTTCATCGGGATCCCGCGCGTCGTGGCCCGCGTGTACCACGCTGGTT
>PMKG01000242.1 GCA_003157675.1 Acidobacteriota bacterium | reverse complement strand
CTCGAACGGACCGCGTGCGGACGCGGGCCGGCCACGAGGCAAAGTGGGGCAACCGGCGGTACGATGGAGCGCGTTGGAGCGCAAGGCTTCTCCGACCACGAACAATCGCACGCGGTCGTTCTGCAGTTTCGGCGGCGCCTGAAAGTACTCCGCTGCGGCTGGCCAGACCGAGATGACCGCCTGACACGCTGCCATGGAGAAGCTCAGCCCGGCCGCAACCTTCAGCCACACTCTCCTGTTCCGTCCTTCTCCCGGTGGGGCGCCTCGGGGCGCGGTAACCAAAGCCCCCCCTTTCGTCATTCACCCGCGAGGTGAGCGATGACCAATGAAACGAGGATTCAGGAGTCCTCGGGCAGTGGACGCACACTTGGGCGGTCTGCCCCTTGGAGGGTTCCCGATGACCGCGATCTGTGTCATGCCCCGCAGTCGCTTTGGCGCGTGGTCGGTGATGCTCGGCGTCGGATTCGTCTTGCTGGAAACCGCGTTCAGCATGCTCGTTTCCAGTGGGCGGCGCGGCGGAGCGACTTTCTGGTCGAATTTNNTGTGCCAACGGTCGGTGCCGGAGTCTGCGGTGTGGCGGCTGGCATCAGCGCGGCCCTCGCGTTCACCCTCAAGCGGGATCGGGCCGTTGTTGCCCTCATCACCCTGCTGCTTGGGTTGTTCGTCATCCTCTTCGTCGCCGCCTCGGTGTCCTCGCGCCTCGAGGTCGGCATCGCCGCCGTGTTGATCTTCAGCGTGCCAATCTTCCTGTGGAAAGGTCGCAGCCGTGCGACTATGTCACTGCTCTTGACAACCGTGAGGGGAGCCGCCCTGGCGTGCTGGACAAGCTGCGGTTCTACGTGCCATTTGCGTGGCGATTCGCGATCCTGCGGCGGCCGGCGCCGCTCATCTACGGCATCGCGCTGACCGATCATTGCAACCTGTCGTGTCGCGGCTGCCGCGTCTCCAATACCGGCCGCCCCGACATGAGCTGGGCCCAGGTCGTCCAGGCATTGAAGAGCGCCTGGGCACGCGGATTCCGCGACGTGTACCTGTCAGGCGGGGAACCGACCCTCTGGCGGGACGGGCAGCGCACGATGGAGGACGTCGTCACCGAAGTCCGGCGTCTGGGCTTCTTCCATGTGCACGTGTACACCAACGGGATGGCCGGCATCAGGACGTCGGCCGACGTGGTCTGGGTGAGCATGGACGGTCTGCCGGGGGTCTTCGACACGCGGCGCGGGCCCGGGTTCTCCGACGTCGAACGCGCCGTGCGCGAAGGAGGCCATCCGAGGGTGGCGGTGATCTATGTCATCGATCGCCGCACCGCCGCCGGCGTGGAACCGTTCCTCCGGTGGGTGCGGGACACCGCGTTTCCAGTGCTGGGAGTCATGTTCTACTTCCATACGCCGTACTACGGCCGCGACGACCTGTTCCTGGACGCCGCGGAACGTGCGCCCGTCATCGCGCAACTGCTGGCGCATGTCCGGGCCGGGTTGCCCGTCCTGAATTCGCGCGCCGGACTGCGGGCGCTGGCGTCCGGTCGATGGCCCCGGCGGCTGCCCGTGGCGTACGTGGCCGACGTCGACGGCGAGTCTGTCTGCTGCCGTGCGTCGGCGCTGGCCGGCGATGTGTGCGCGGACTGCGGCTACGCCGCGTGCACCGAGTTGACCGAGGCGCGGCGTCTGCGGCCAAGTGCCCTGATCGGGATGGCGAGGTACTGGTGATCGCCCGGACCGACGCGTGGCGGCGGCTCGCGACGGGACTGGTCCGGCGCTGCCTCGTTGGCCGGGGGCAGCGGTGGGAATTCCAGGCGCCCCTGCCCGGCTGGGTGCCGCCCCCGGTGGACCGGACCTCGTTGTACCTGCACGTGCCGTTCTGCCGGCATGCGTGCCCCTACTGTCCCTATACGAAGTTCCCCCACAACGACGCGCTCGTCGGGGCCTACACGCGCGCGGCTGCCGCCGAGGTCGATTGGTGGGCCCGAGCGGTGGGAAGCTGCGAGGTCACGAGCGTCTACGTCGGCGGCGGCACGCCGACGCTGGCGTTGGACAGCGTGGACGCCGTCCTGGACCAGGCACGCCTGCGATTCCGCCTGACGGGCGACATCGCCATCGAGACCAATCCGGCGGATATCGACGCCGCGAGCGTCGGCCGGCTGCACGACATGGGCGTGGGGCTCGTGTCGCTCGGCGTGCAATCGTTCCAGGCGGCGAACCTCAGATCCATCGGCCGGGCGTACGCGCCGGCGGTCGCCGAGCGCGCGCTCGCACTCCTGGCCTCACGCGGGTTCGCGTCGGTCAACGTGGACCTCATGTTCGCCTTGCCCGGCCAGACGACCGCCGGGCTCCTGGCTGACCTGGACCGCGCCGCGCAGCTCGGTGCCAGCCAGATCACGGCGTACCCGCTCTTCACCTTCCCCTACACGTCCGTGGGCGCGTACCTCAATCTGAAGGCGGTCCGGCTGCCCGACTGGCGGACGCGCCGCGCGCAGTACCGCGCCATCTGTGCGTGGAGCGCCGCGAACGGGTTCGATCGCGTGTCGGTGTGGGGATTCCGAAAGGGGACGGCGCCGCGGTACTCGTCGGTGACGCGGGCTGGATACATCGGCATCGGTCCCGGCGCCGGCTCCCACCTGCCCGACGGATTCGCATTCAATACGTTCGACCTCGAGACCTGGACCAGCGCCGCGACGAACGGGGCCGGCGCGGTGGCCCTTCGCATGCCGTTCTCACGGGCGTTCGCGGGCTGGTGGTGGTTGTACTGGAGGCTCTACGACACAACCACCACCAGC
>PMKG01000347.1 GCA_003157675.1 Acidobacteriota bacterium | reverse complement strand
ACTGCTCCTCGGCCCGACGCTCCTCGACGTGCTGGCGTGGCCCGTGTTCATCGGCCCGGCCGGCGACGGACGCTCTCCCTCGACGCTGCTGCCCCTGGTGCGCGACCTCTCGCAGATCGGCGTCGTGCTCCTGATGTTCATCGCCGGCCTCGAGACCAACCTGGGCGAGATGCGCCGGATGGGTCACGTCGCCTTCTGGGCCGCCGTCGGCGGTGTGGCCCTGCCGTTTGCGGGCGGCGCGGCGGTCGCGGTCTGGTGCGGACTCCCTCTCGCCTGGGAGGGACTGTTCGTCGGGGCGATCCTCACGGCCACCAGCGTCAGCATCTCGGCGCAGACGCTGATGGAGCTCGGCGTGCTCCGCTCCCGCGAAGGCACGGTCATCCTCGGCGCCGCCATCATCGACGACGTCATCGGGATCCTCGTGCTGTCGTTCGTCGTGGCGTTTGCCCGCATGAACGGCCGGGTGGACTTCGCGTCAACGGGGTGGGTTCTTGGCCGGATGATCGTCTTCTTCGCCCTGGCCATCCTGCTCGGCGGTGCGTTCGGGGCCGTGGGCCGCTGGGCCGAGCGGATCCGCGTCAGCCAGGGCCTAGTGGCCATGGTCCTCGCGGTCGTCTTCCTCTACGCGTGGTCCTCGGAAGCGCTGGGCGGCGTGGCGGCGATCACCGGCGCCTACCTCGCCGGTGTCCTGTTCGCCCGGACTCCGTTCAAGTCGAGGATCGACGCGGGGATTCACCCGCTCACCTACTCGATGTTCGTGCCGGTGTTCTTCGTCGGCATCGGCCTCGAAGCCGACGCCCGCCATCTCGGCGGCCGGATCCTGTTCACGCTCCTGCTGGTCGTCGTGGCGATTGTCACCAAGGCTCTCGGGTGCGGAATCGGCGCGCGCCTGCTGGGGCTGACGCGGCGGGAGTCGGTTCGGGTTGGCGTGGGGATGATCTCGCGCGGCGAGGTCGGGCTCATCGTCGCCGGGTACGGCCTCGCGCACGGGCTCATCGACGCGGACGTCTTCTCGGCGTCGGTGCTCATGGTGCTGGCCACGACGCTCGTGACGCCGCCGCTGCTTCGACTGGCCTTCTCGCCCCGAGCGTCGCGACCGGGGCACGTCGTCGAGGAGACCGTCGCCGGTCCCCCCGTCAACGATCGGTGACGCCGTCGCCGCCAAACGGCGGGAGCACGCACCGGCTGGGCCGGTCCTCGCGATAGCCGAGCACGTAGTCGGCCTGCATCAGCTTGTGGATCTCGCGCGTGCCCTCGTAGATCACCGCCCCCTTGCAGTTGCGGTAGAAGCGGCCCACGGGGTACTCGTCCGAGTAGCCGTTGGCGCCGTGCACCTGGACGGCGTCGCTCGCGGCGCGCTCGGACGCGACCGTCGCGAACCACTTGGCCAGGCTCGTCTCCCGCGTGCTCCGCCGGCCCACGTTCTTCAGCCAGCCCGCCCGCAGCCAGAGCAGCCGTGCCGCCTGGTAGTCGGACTCCATCTGGGCGATCATCTCCTTCACGAGCTGGTGCTGCCCGATCTCCGTGCCGAACGTGGTGCGTTCCCGCGCGTACTTCACCGACGCGTCGCGGCAGGCCCGGATGAGCCCCGTCGCGCCGGCCGCCACGGTATAACGCCCCTGGTCGAGCGCGAACATCGCGATCTTGAATCCCTCACCGGGTCTCCCGACGACGTTCTCTGCAGGGACCTCGACGTCCTCCATCTTGAAGAAGCCGGTGTTGCCCGCCAGGATGCCCCACTTCTCCTTCAGCGTGCCGCTGCTGAATCCCTTGAACGCCCGCTCGACGATGAACGCCGACATGCCAGACGGATCGCGCCGCTTCTTCTTCTCGAGGTCCGACCAGGCGAAGACGAGGAAGTGATCGGCGACGTCGGCGAGCGAGATCCACATCTTCTCGCCCGTGATGACGAAGCTCCCGTCGGCTTGCCGCGACGCGCGCGTCTTCGCGCCGAGCGCATCCGATCCGGCGCCGGACTCCGAGAGGCCGTAGGCGCCGACAATCTCGGCCGTCACCAGCCGCGGCACGTATCGCTGCTTCTGCGCCTCGTTCCCGAACAGCAGGATCGCCAGGAGGGCCAGGTTCACCTGCGCGCCGTACGTGGTGGAGAACGACGCGCTTCTGGCCAGGCGCTCGCTCAGGATGAGCGACGAGACCTTGTCCAGGTGCACGCCGCCGTACGATTCCGGCGTGTCGGCCCCGAGCAGGCCCAGCGACGCGCACTTCCGGAGCATCTCGCGGGCGAAGGCCCAGTCCTTCTGCTCGAGCCGGTCGATGAAGGGCAGCACCTCGGTGTCCATGAACTCGTCGGCCGTCTGCGCGATCAGCCGGTGTTCTTCCGTGAAACGGTCCGGTGAAAACACCGACGCCGGCTCGGGTGCTTCGAGCAACCACCCGCCGCCTCGCGAGGCCAGCGACATCGCTTGAACACTCATGGGGGCAACCTCATTCATTGCTGGTAGCCGGTAGCCAGTAGACAGTAGACAGTAGGTGAAGCGCCTTCGGCTCTTGTCCGATCCGTTCCTGCTCTGTCGCCACGCGCCTATCGCCTTGTGCCTGACGGGTCCCCAGCTTGAAAGTCGCCCAGCAGATCCTCGACGGCCTCTCCAAGCTCCATCGTCTTGCCGTCGAACAGGTGGTCGGCGCCTTCGATGATGACCATGTCCTTCGGGTCGAGCAGCGACGCGTAGAACTTCTGCGCGTCCTTGTGCGGGCACAGGTCGACGCGGTCACCCTGGACGATGAACTTCGGCTTCAGGCTGTCTCTCACGGCCGAGAAGTCGTACTTCGCGACAGGCGGCGCCACGCCGATGAGCGCCGAGACGCGCGGGTCGGACGCCGCGACCGTCATGGCCACCCAGGCGCCAAACGAGAAGCCCGCCGCCCACAACTCGACGCCGGGGTAGCGTTCTGCCATCACGTCCAGCGCCGCGCGGAAGTCCGCCATCTCGCCCGGGCCCTCGTCGAACACGCCCTGGCTGGTGCCGACGCCGCGGAAGTTGAAACGCAGCACCGCGGCGCGCGTCCGGCACAGCGACTTTGCGACCTGGTAGACCACCTTGTTGTGCATGGTTCCGCCGCCAGCGGGCAGAGGGTGCGCGAGCACCACCGCCACGCGGGGCGGATCTTCCAGGCTCGCGTCGAGGGCCGGGACGCTGCCGTCAGCTTGCCTGACCGGCCCGATATGGCAGCCCCACGCCGGCTCGTCGAGCAGCGCCTCGAGCCGGCC